>CAZZYE010000980.1:0-3385 GCA_964658145.1 uncultured Stigonema sp. | reverse complement strand
AACTAACAACTAACAACCAACAACAAAAAGATTATTTACCTGGTGCTTTCTTCTTACCAGCCACTGTCTGCCTTCTTCCACGGCGAGTTCTGGCGTTAGTGCGAGTCCTTTGTCCTCTTACTGGTAAGCCCATGCGATGGCGACGCCCTCTATAGGTGCCAATTTCAATTAAGCGCTTGATGTTCAGTGCCTCCAAGCGCCTCAAGTCGCCTTCAATTTGATAGTTATCTTCTACTTCTGTTCGTAGGGCTGTTACGTCAGGATCGCTCAGATCTTTAACGCGGGTGTCTGGATTCACACCCGTTGCGGCTAAAATGTCTTTTGAGCGCGATAACCCAATTCCGTAAATATAAGTCAGACCAATTTCAACGCGCTTGTCGCGTGGAAGGTCTACTCCGGCAATCCGTGCCACGATGAATGTCTCCCTATGTTTTGAGTTATTGGTGTAACTTTATTGTGTTGTGTACCTGTTATCAACAGCGCAGTATCTGGACTATCCTTGACGTTGCTTGTGCTTGGGATTGACGCAAATCACCATCACTCGACCACGGCGTTTGATCACGTTACACTTTTCACAAATTTTTTTGACTGAAGCTCTGACTTTCATTTGCCAACTGACTCCAAATAGCAGATTATAGCACGTTATGAGAAATTAAACAGTTAAATATTTCTGAAGAAACCAAAAAGATGGTTTTATGGTAAAATTTTCTACATAAGCTTACTTTTTACCCAATCCATACTCACTCCTGCCTTTTGACGTAATACCTTGTTTAATCATTAAAATGCTATGTCTGCTGCCAAACCAAAATAGATGTAAGCTAAGACATAAGAGCTATTGTCTGGTTTAATACGATCATCTGTAAACAAAGACATTAAAGTCATTTTCCTGATTAATCCGCAAGTTACGTTTGAGTTAACACCTCAGGGGGTTTGGTCAATAATTTATTTACCTCCAGGAAAAATTACTATTACTTACTTTTTACGCAGTCGATAAGTGATTCTACCCTTAGTCAGGTCGTAAGGGGTTAACTCGACTTTGACGCGATCGCCAGGTAATATCTTGATATAGTTACGGCGAATCTTGCCGGAAATGTGAGCCAAGACGTTAAAGCCATTGTCTAGGTCAACGCGAAACATCGCATTCGGCAATGATTCCGTGACCGTGCCTTCCATTTCAATCAAATCTTGCTTAGACAATTTGTTTTTTCCTCAACTCAACAGCCTCCCATTTATTTGCAGTCAACGATCATCTTCTGCAAATGAACATATTTCGTTGAATATATCAACAGTTTATTAATATATCTTATCAAAATTTCCCAACATCTTGCTTGAGGAGATGTTTGTAGTTAGTGGTACTGTTTGACAACTAACGATTGTACGGGCGAACGGTGAGACAGCCCCTACGGAGGGTCTCCCTCCTGCAGGATCTGCGTAAGCGTTGCGGTAGCGAGGAACGAGCGTCACCCGAAGGGTCGTTCGCCCCTACTAACAACTAACATCGGCTGGTTGCGATCGCCGCCTCTAGTACGATCGTGACTTCTTCTAGGGACTGATTGCCATTCACCATCAGCAGTTGATGGCGATCGCGGTAATAGTCAATCAAGGGTGCAGTTTCAGTTCGGTAGACCAATAGACGCGTCCGAATCACCTCTTCAGTGTCATCTTTTCGCCCTCTTTCCAGTAAACGCGCTACCACAACATCATCTGGCACTTCCAGATTGACCACCTGTTCACCATGCTGATCTAGTTTTTGCAGCAATTTCTCTAGGAACACTGCTTGATTAACAGTGCGGGGAAAGCCATCGAGAATCCAACCTGACTTGGTATCGGATTTACCAAGACGATCCTGCACCAAATCTTGCACGAGCTGGTCGGGAACTAACTCACCCTTATTTACATAACCTTGAGCGTCGATACCTAAAGGGGTTTGCTCTTTCATTGCTTGGCGCAATATATCACCCGTGGAAATATGGGGAATATTCCAGTGGTGAGCTAGTGCTTTAGCTTGAGTTCCTTTACCAGCTCCAGGCGGTCCCAAGAAGATTAATCGCGTCACTATTGTTTTACCATTCCTTCATAGCGCTGAGAGATAACGTAGGTCTGGATTTGTTTTGACGTATCAATTGCCACACCAACCAGAATTAACAAAGAAGTAGCACCCAGTCCCTTAAAGGTTGGCACTTTCAACAAGGATTCGACGGCGGTTGGGATAATAGCAATCAAACCCAAAAATATCGCACCCAGAAAAGTGAGTCGATTCAAAACGCGCTCAATATACTCGCTTGTTGCCTTACCCGGACGAATACCTGGAATCGACGAACCCATTTTCTTCAAGTTCTGCGCTACATCAACTGGGTTGACGATTAACGAAGAATAGAAATAGCTGAAGAAAACGATTGAAACTAGGTACACGAGGGCATAGACCCAAGCCCCAGAACCCTTGGGCGTCAGATAAGTGTTAATAATTCGGGAATATTCTGGATTATTGATGAACTGCTGCAACAAAAGTGGCAAACTCAGGATCGCAGCTGCAAAAATAATTGGCATTACACCCCCCTGATTGAGCCGCAAAGGTAGAAAGCTCCGCTGCTCTGCCAAAACTCTTCGACCTACTTGACGACGAGCGGAAATAATCGGGATGCGGCGCATTCCTTCCTGAACAAACACAATACCAACAATCGTGGCGAGGAAAAGTAGCAGTAGCACAACAACTTGACCTGCTTCGCGATTATCGGTTTCTACAAAGGAGATCGTGTCGCCCAAAGCTTTCGGTAGAGTTGCCACAATGTTGACAAAAATCAACAAAGATGCTCCATTCCCAACTCCCCGCTCTGTAATCAGTTCTGATGCCCACATGACAAACATTGAACCAGCTACCAAAGCGATCGCTGTTTGCGCAACGAAGAAAGGACCATAACTGTAGGCAAAGGGTTTGAGCCAAATTGCTGCTATAAAGATACTTTGAATAATTGCCCAAACCAAAGATACATAGCGGCTAATCTGGGAAATTTTCCGCCTTCCTGCTTCACCTTCATTTTTTTGTAAATTTTCTAAAGTTGGGATCGCAGCAGTCAGCAATTGGATGATAATCGAGGCGTTAATGTAAGGCAAAATGCCTAAGGCAAACACTCCCAAAGCCGAAAGTCCGCCTCCAGAAAAGATATCCAAAAAGCCCAATAATTGGTTATTACCGCCTTGGAGTTGTGCAGAAAACAACTGTCGATCAATTCCTGGTATGGGTATATGTATGCCCATACGAATCAACATTAAAATACCGAGAGTAACAAGCAACCGACCTCGCAGTCCAGCCGCCTGTGCCATTTGCATAAAAGTTTCTTGAGCCGTTGGACCTTTATCTCGACTGATCATAGAGGGCTACCTTGAA
>CAZZYE010000979.1:0-3391 GCA_964658145.1 uncultured Stigonema sp. | reverse complement strand
TGAGAATCTACGGGTTGAGAATCTACGTGTCCTACTGGAGCTAGAATAAACACATGACCAGACAGGTCAGGCGGTAATTCCCCATGAACTATCATCTGGGTTTCTGATAGTTCTTGTTGGCTAACACTCAGGACAGACTCTGGAAAGAGAGATGATGAAGTCTGTTCTGAGTTTGATTGGCTGGTCAGGTCTATAAATTTTGCAGTTGTGTTGCTCATAACACCGAGAGTATTGGCTGATTGTCAGGGATGTAACTGAAGTGAGTCTGACTATTCTTGCCATCTTTTTTCGAGGTTAGATTAGTCTGACTATCACTACCTAACGTGTAATAGATTTGATTCAATGTGACTTATGCAGTCTACAAACTAGAGTTGCTACTTTTCGGATTTTTCTAGACCGCCAATTCTCTGAAAGTTGATGAATCGTTGCCAGTGTCAGTCAAGGCTGTGGTGAGGGAAGTGTTTGACTTAGTTGAAACTCTCGACACGCAGATGCAACAGATAAATGATACACGCTCGCTCTGCAAGAGTTAGTGGTAGTTAATGGGGAGTAGGCGAGCGCCAATTGTGCATCTTACGCCCCAATCCTCCAGGTCTGATATTCCCGATCGCTCAACGTATTTAAAGGAGGTCATGGGGTCGAGCCATACGTGCGCGGACGGATGCTACTTCGCCCAAAAAGCTTACCCCGTATACATTTTGGCTGTACTACTTTTAATACGGTTTCATGTCCCCGCTCTTGACAATCTTCAGATGTAAATTGACATAAAAAGGGGGGTTCATGTCAGAAGAATGCTCCCCAAAACCCTATTTTGTAATGTCAGAAGAATGTGAGTGGTATCCGCAGTGGTCGGATCTCGGCTCAATCCCAAATACCGCAACAGGATTAGGAAAAAACGTCAGCCTTGTCAAAACAACTGGTGGAGGAAATGGCGATGTGTATCGAGAACCTAAAAAGACATAATTGAAATAATTATGTCTAAAAATAAGTTTCAACCTGTTGACTAAATATACTTTTAGAAGATAAAGTAATTTTAAAGTTTGCGAGGATTTTATGAGTCACCCTTTTGAATTAAAAATATCCGATTTGAAAGCAATTGAGCTAAATTTTGAAAAGCAATTGACAGATGAGGAAGCTTCTACGGTTCACGGTGGATTTCACGCTACTACCAATTACGCAACTATAACCATAGGTGAGGCAGGAGAAGAAGGTGGTGGTCACTTCACTAGTGAAATTTTTGGAGAAGAGGGTGGAACTACTAACCGTATCGGAGAAGAGGGTGGTCACTTCACTACTGAAAGTATTGGAGAAGAGGGTGGCGCTGATACCTGACTACTGAACCCCTTACATAAAAGTGTAGAACGTTTCACTTTACATCATTAAGAAACGTTTGTTTGTTACAGGAAAAGCAGCTGGTATTATACCAGTGCAAACGCATCTAAATTAGTCTTGACAAAAACCTTAGTTAATGCATAAACGCTCATAATGAGAATTTATCGTTTGAGTGATTTTCGCTCGTGTCAAAGTGATGCCTTGCAAAGCGTCTAGGCCTAAATCATTGTCAATAAGCGTTCGCGTTGACACACATCTTGCACCAGGCGACTTTAAGTCGCGGCTACACAGACAAAACCCGCCTTCGCGGGTTTCAAACCCTTGATTTTCCGTGAGTCCGCGAAGGCGGACTTGGTTTGTATAGCCGCGAATTCTATTCGCCAGGGGTTGGTGCAAGATCTGAGTTGACTGAGATTATGGTGTTCTTATTGATAAGATGCTTTTGCCCTGGGTATTCTACCATTTCCTTTACTCAATAATCGCTCCTTAGTATAGGGATGAATATTCTCATTTTAGGTAATTCTTTTGATGCCCATGCAGCACATTTAAGAGATGCTCTAACACAAGCGGGTGCAGTAGTAAATTACTTGGATACTCGTTTATTCCCAACTCAAATACAAGTTTCCTGGCGACCAAATACTCAGGCTGGATATTTGACTCTACCAGGCGGAGAAGAGTTGAATATTCAAGGGATTAAGAGCGTTTTTTGGCGAAATTTCTCTGCTCCTTTTATTCCCTCTTTGCAAGAGTCGGGTCAGCAACAAATTGCTTTCAATGATGCAATGAGTTTATTGCGTACATTGCTCCAAGCTGCACCAGTTTTCTGGGTCAATTCCTGGCAAGCTTACCAGTTTCACAAAGAAAAACCTTTACAACTTAGTAAAGTTAGGCTTCAAGGAGTTGAAATTCCAGATACATTAATTAGCAATAACCCTAGACAAGTAATTGAATTCTGTAAGGGACGTTCAAAGACAATTTTTAAGCCAGTCTATGGTGGGTCACATACTCAATTGGTGACTGAGGAACATTTAGAAGATGAGCGGCTTTTTTTAGCATTACGGCTTTCTCCGATAACGCTTCAAGAGTATATTCCTGGAACTAATATCCGAACCTATGTAATCGGCAACTCTATCTATTCTGCTGAAATTCGTAGTAATTTCTTAGACTTTCGAGAAGATCCAATTGCAAAGCTGATTCCAATAGAACTGCCAGAAGCTATTAAGCAACAGTGTCAAGCTATTGCCAAAGCATTGATGTTAAAATAGACAGCGATTGACTGGCGCTTGAAACCAACGGGTGAATATATATTTCTAGAAGCAAATCCCAGTCCGATGTTTCTACATTTTGAGCAACAAACTGGGTTTGGGATTACTCCTCGTTTAGTTAAGCTTTTATTAAATTGTTCCTAAAAACTTGGAATCAGTCGTAAAGGCGATCGCCCTCAATTCTTACTTCAAAAAGCCAGAGGACAAGTTGAAGTCGGGAGCGTTAGAAAACTCTAAAATACTGACGATACAACTCACAGCCTGGGATCGCTTTATTTCCTGACTGTTTAATCAGCCCCATACTGCTTAACTTGTAAGCTTGGATCGGTTCTAATGGCACAGGTTCAGTGGCATTCATTACCTTGTCAAGCGCGATCGCCAATTCCGGCTGTTCTTGCAAAGTTACCAAATGACGCTGCAAGTAATGGGAATAAATTCCTGAGGATGTCGCGGCAGTTTCCAGCAGTTGTGCCAGAGTGCGATCCCCACGACCGAGATGATAGAGTGCTAAATGTACCAGTCCTGGATGTCCTCCAACCATGTCCATCAGCAGTCTTGCTTCCTCGCCATCTGTCCAATTGATCCCATAGCGTTGTGCCAACTGCTGCACTTGGTCTAAACTGAAACCAGTTAACTGAATTGGTAGTCCTACATTGAAAGGGGACTGATGAAGTTGCAGGGGAACATAAATTTCCGTCGAGTGAACCACAATCAAGCGCAGCTTTTGCCAGATGGGCAGTCTTTTGCCTTCTTCGTACCAAGAACGCAACAGAGGTAAAATTTCTTTCGCCACC
>CAZZYE010000978.1:0-3399 GCA_964658145.1 uncultured Stigonema sp. | reverse complement strand
AGCCCCCCTTTTTAAGGGGGGTTGGGGGGATCTTCAGGGAGTAAACGCCACTAACAGCAAGCGTATTGAATTACGCAGGGTTTACTTGTGCTCTTTTCTGGAGTAGGTTAATAACAGAAGCTTTTTCTAAGATTCCGACTAGCACACCATTGTGACGAATCACAGGAAGCGCAGATAAGTTTTGTCGTTCGAGTAGCTGCACTACGTCCAATAAGGGTTGATCGGATTGCACAGTGGTAGACTGTTCAATTGGTCGCATGACTTCTCTGACTTGTGTTTCTGACCACAGTGTAGTGGGGATGAAACGCAAATCGTCAACAGATATTGCTCCTACTAATTGCCCGTTGTTATCAGTTACTAAAAACCGATTCCAGTTTTGCCAATTCAAAATCCGTTCATCGGCAAACTCTCGGAGGGTAAGATGAGCAGAGACAATTGGGCTATCATGCGTTACCGCATCGGCTGCTGTCAAACCTGTAAGTTGTTCTTGCACCCTGGCAAATTGAGCCGCTTTACCAGCATTCTGTAGCAAGAAGAAACCGACTAACAAATTCCAGGAGTTAGCAAAGCTGCCGAATAACAGGAGTGGGAGTAAACCAGAGGCGATCGCCACCCAACCAAATATTTGCCCAACTCTACTGGCAAAAACCACTCCCTTATAAGGATTGCCCGTAATTTTCCAAACAAGCGCTTTCAGTATGTTTCCCCCGTCTAAAGGCAAACCAGGAATCAGGTTGAACAGCGCTAATGCCAAGTTAACAGAAGCTAGTACACCGATAATCGCTGCCAATGGTCCTGAGGTGACCGTACCAAAGCCAATTGCTATGAATATACCGGATAGTAGTAGACTAACTAAAGGACCTGCGATCGCTACCCAGAATGCTTCTGCTGGGGTTTTTGACTCTTTTTCTAAGCTTGCTAACCCACCAAATATGAACAGTGTAATTGATTTCACATCTATTCCCTGGGCTTTAGCAACGAAGCTATGTCCTAATTCATGGGCGACGACTGAGGCAAATAACAACAGCGCTGTCATCAATCCTAGCAGCAAAGCTAATCCCCCTGATAATAGGGGAAATTGCGCCCCTAGTCCACTGCTATAACTCCAAGTTACCAAGCCAAGGACTAAAAACCAGGATGGATGGATGTATAAGGGAATCCCGAAGAGATTGCCAACGCGAATTGTGCCATTCATAACGTACACCTTTGATTTCAGCTTTGAGAGGTTTAGTTTCATCCCCCTCGATGTCTTAATCGTAACGAAATATTAAGTATTTTTAATCTTTACAACTGTAGTGGTGTCCGTCCATTATGGTGCGGTTATAACCATTTTGTCATTGGTGCGGTAATTCTTTAATTAGTCATCGTCCCGGAGTGATCCAGAGCGCTGATTGGATTGTGCTTTTAGAACAGGGTAAAGTTAAAATCCAAGGCACTGCAGAGGAGTTACATTCTCATCGCGGCGACCATTTAGATTTTTTCAATCCTTGATTCAGAATAAATCAGAAGAGCGAGATCGCATACAATGAGCGAGATCTGCGGCTGATGATGCCGCCCAGGTTATCGTTCGGGAAGCAATCGTCAGCTGATCTATCGGTGTTCAGGTTAAGTGCGATCGCCAATCAAAATCAGAAAAGTTAGGTGAGAGTAAAAAAAAAGACCCAACAAGCCAAAAAAGCGTATAATTAAAAATCTGCTTCATAATTAATCATTTTTGAAGCCAATAACATATAACTAATACAGACTTTTATTTCAGCAAAAAAAACAGGAGAAACATTCTAGTGAAGGAAAGTATCATCAAAATCTCGAAACCAATTCCAAAAGTTCAAATACAACCAAGTGAGTCTGAAGTCCAATCAAATTTGACCCAAACTGAAGAAATCGCGATTAGCGAAGAATCATTTGAACCAGAGTCAGAGCCAATGGAGATCGCCGAACCACCTTCAATGAGGTTTGGTAGCACTGATTCTAGTGGTTGGAGAGTATCAGACATCTTGCGAGAAATTAGACTGGATAATTTTGAAATTGGTGGCGCAGATTAAGTAAATGGCGCACGGCTTTCCTTGCACCCATCTATCCAAAAGGAACTGCTACTACGTATGACTTGTGACAACAACGCAGTGGTAATGGTTCAAACAAAGCGATCGCCTGCATAGTGCGATCGCTCTCAAGTTGATGCTGTAGCGACTCTTACAAGGCTGATATCCAAATTGCTGTTACAAACTGCAATTATTGAAAAAATGACTTTACCTGCGCACAAATTTTCCATTATTTATATAATATCTCGTCCACTTATCAAAAGTCAATCCTAAAATTAAAGAATACCCTCACTATTAAGCTAAATCGATGACTGAAAGCGGCGATCGCATCAACAGAATGGATTTGCAGCTAATTGATATGCGTTTAGCTGTTAGCGCCCTCCTAGAGACTGTCACCCAACATCAGCGCAACTTTGAAACTGTCCAGCGCAATTTTGAATCTAATAATCACAGATTTACAGCCATTATGACCGAAATTAGAGACATTCGAGTAGATATGCAAGAAATGCAATTCTGTGGTGAGGGGTTTGCAAACTGAGAATCGCCGCATTCTCCATATCTTGCAGAATCGCAATACCGAAGGTGATTCCTCAACGTAAGAGTCTCTAACTGAGAATGCATTCCCAGCTAAAGACTCTAAACAAGATAAGTAGATGAAAATGATGATATTTGCCTTGCTGCACAAAATAACCTTGAAAAAAGTCGAGGACATCCTACAAGGTGTCAGATTTTACTAAGTTCTGGATGTAATTTCTGGTTGACTTGGTGGGAATGATAAAGGGTAGAGGTACTTACTCAACCATCATGCATCCAACCTTAGAACAACAAGCACTAGATAAAACCACTCCACCGGAAAAACTATGTCAGCTTGCCAAACAAAGTCCAGAATTGGCGAGGCTAGTAGCAAAGAACGAAAGTGCTGATTCTGAATTACTGCAAGAGTTGGCATTTAGTTCCGACAACATTACCCGTGAAGGAGTTGCTACCAATCCAAACACACCTACTGAGGTACTGCTGAAACTAGGTGCTGAATTTCCACGGCAGTTACTGGATAACCCTGTGTTCTCTTTACTGCTGCTGGAGAACCCTAAACTTGTCGAGGAAATTCCCATAGCACTTCGATCCTCGGCTAGTTTTAAAAGAGTTTCAGCAGAAGCATTGTTGTGTTCGGCGATATTTACACGAGTTTTTTCTTCCGGGTTGTCAGCTAATAGTTCAAGGAGAATAGCTGGTGTTCGAGGATTTTCTGCAACGCCTTCGCGAACAGAGTTAACTGGATCTAAAGCAAGACGCTCAAGAATAGAGCAGGACTTACGCAACTGGCATAAGGCGATCGCCACATTTAGTACATAAGTATTAA
>CAZZYE010000977.1:0-3404 GCA_964658145.1 uncultured Stigonema sp. | reverse complement strand
TATTTCAATTTACTATCTAGTCGAGGGTGAGTACCAAGTCACTCAATTTAGAGGTAGCGATCGTATCCACTCCCCAACATTTACCGAATTAAACTTGACCGCTCAACAGATTTTTAATGCTGGTAAAGTCTAAAATAAAACCCCGGTATATTACGGGATAACACTATTTCATCAATTTTACGGGACTTAAACAAAAATTAAGCCTAATTGCTGGTTAAATGCACAACAGCTTAATTACGAATTACGAATTATGTTACTATTAGATATTAATCCGTTCTCACTGAACCTAGTCCAGGATGTGCGCGACATGCTGAGCTTGGATTTCATGCGCTACGCGTTCCTAGCCGGAACCCCACTAGCCATTGTCTCCGGGCTGGTCGGCTATTTTGTCGTGCTGCGCAATCTGGTTTTCGCAACCGAGGCGCTGGCGCACGTTACCTTTACAGGGGCGCTGCTTGCAGTTATTTTGGGCAGCGACCCGCAACTGGGACTGTTTGGTGTGACGATGCTGGTCGCGCTCTCACTAGGTCTGCTGGGAACGCGGGCGCGGGCGAAAGACGTGGAGGTCGGCATCGTATTGGCTTGGGTGCTGGGACTAGGAGCACTGTTCTTGAGTATTTACACCTCACAATCTAGCGGTGCCAACAGCACCATCGGCGTTAACTATCTTTTCGGCTCGATCCTTGGCTTACAGGCGCAACAGGCACAGTTAGTTGCGGCGATCGCCGTGGTTGTAATCGTCGTACTCCTTTTGATCGCACGCCCCCTGCTATTTGCATCTGTTGATCCTGAAGTTGCAGCGACGCGGGGCGTACCAGTGCGAGTTATTAGTGCCGTCTTCTTGGTTTTAGTTGCGCTAAGTATAGCCGAAGCAGTTCCAGCTGTAGGAGCGTTGTTGAACTCCGCGCTGTTAGTTACACCTGCGGCGATCGCCCAGCGTCTGATGGCACGTCCTTTCGTCGCACTTTGGCTCTCGGCTGGGCTATCGCTGATCTTCGTGTGGGTGGGGTTAACCATCGGCTTTTACGCTCCCTACCCAGTTAGTTTTCTCATTAGCATGTTAGCCTTCGTGACCTATGTTGCAGTGGTGATCTGGCAACAGCTTCGTGCTTCGTCCACATCGCGTCTGCAATTGTGAAAAAATTTGCTCAATATTGAGCAAATTAATTGATAATTATTTTTAATAAAATTTAGTGCTACAAAAGTATATTGTGGATGTGAACGGAAAGTTAGGGTGAGGAGAAGATGAAAAGATTATGGAGATCTCTGCTGGCAGGTTCAGCAGTTTTTGGCACAATGCTAGTTGTTAGTTTTACAGCAGTTGCAGGACAAAGACCTGCCTCTTCGGAAATTACTGAACCGCAGCTAACAAATATAGAAGAAAAAGCTGACAATGTCCGTCAAGACAATGGAATGGCGCAAGTGAACTCGGTGTCTGGGCTATCGGACGTGCAACCGACTGACTGGGCATTCCAAGCGTTGCAATCACTGGTAGAACGCTACGGTTGTATTGCTGGATACCCGAATGGCACTTACCGGGGTAATCGGGCGATGACGCGATATGAGTTCGCAGCTGGGTTGAATGCTTGTCTCAACCGGGTTAACGAATTAATTGCTACCGCCACAGGTGATTTGGTAGCTAAACAAGATTTAGCGACATTACAAAGACTGCAACAAGAATACTCAACAGAACTGGCAGCACTACGCGGTCGTGTGGATGCAGTGGAAGCCAAAGCTGCTCAATTGGAAGCTAATCAATTTTCTACTACGGCAAAACTTAATGGCGTCGCGATTTTTGCACCAGTCAGTGTTTTTGCAGGTGATAATGCTAGGGGTCAGAAAATAGACAGGAATCCGATCTTTGCCGACAGGATACGTCTTAACTTCGACTCTAGCTTTACAGGTGAAGACCAGTTAAGAGTTCGACTCCAAGCAACAAACTTGGATGCTTTGTCTGGCACTACTACCTTCACACCAGAAGGCGATCTGCGATTCAGTGGTCCAACTTACAGCACCGGCAATAATAATAAAGTTGTTCTGGATGCACTGTTATATAGTTTTTCTGTGGGTAAAAACACAAAAGTTATACTGGAGGGGAATGCTGGGGCGGCGGATGACTTTACCAATACCGTCAACCCTTTTCTGGATGGTGATGGTGATACAGGCGCTCTTTCTAACTTTGGCACACGCAATCCGATTTATTACCCAGTGGCAGGTTCTGGAGCTGCACTCAGGCATCAGTTCAGTAAAAATTTGGAACTGACTTTGGGCTATTTAGGCAATACGCCTAACGATCCATCACAGAAAAATGGTTTGTTCAACGGAGGCTATGGAGCGATCGGGCAGTTGACAATTAAGCCAATTGATCGCCTCACATTTGGCTTGACTTACGTTAATGCCTATAACTCCGACTTGACAGCTGGTAGTAATCGTGCTAACTTACATTCTGCCTTGCTCAGCGATTCCGGTTTTCTGCCATCTGTTGCTGGTGGTCCGAGTCAAGGCAATGTGGGTACGAACCAGCCTGGTGGTAACACAACTCTGCCAACAGCTACTTTGGAAGCTGTTAGAGGAGAGAGTTTGCCAGTTTCTAGCAATTCTTACGGTTTCGAGGCATCCTTTCAACTCAGTCCGAGAGTTGTACTCGGTGGTTGGGTTGGCTACACCAACGAGCGCACCCTCTCCACACTCGGTGGAGTAATTCCCCGTGGCGATCTTGACATCTGGAACTATGCTGTGACATTAGCCTTCCCAGATCTGGGTAAAAAGGGCAGCGTGGCAGGCTTTATTTTCGGTATGGAGCCTAAGGTGACTGGTGTGAGTACTGCTCTTGGGGGTGCGATCGGCAAAGATCCAGACACTTCCTATCACATTGAAGGGTTTTACCAGTATCAACTGACAGACAATATCGCCATCACACCAGGGGTGATTTGGTTGACAGCGCCTGATCATAACAGCAACAACAATGGTGTTGTGATTGGTACGGTGAGAACCACTTTTACTTTCTAAGCCAACGGGAAAGTCACATCGAAAAAATAGTGATTCAATTCGAGTAACGTTTCTGAATCACTATTAAGAAATAACTCGATTGATTAAGTTTTTAATAACACTTGTGTCAGCTTGTACGTAGATGCCGGACGTCCTACCGGAATTGTGTATCCTGAAAACAGCTAAATCTAATCATAAAATGGAGGTCTCATGGCTCCTAAGATTATGCGTCAGCTTTGGTCTGTGGTAGAAACAGCACAAGCTAAGACGCTATTGCAGTTAGATGACGCCAGTTTAGTGCAGTGGTTGGTAAAACAAACCAAAACGCAAGCTTTGCTAGATTGTCATGAAACTGATTTCCTCTGTGACTACATCAAATCCCGACTGAGCCTAATCCGCGAAATTGCTTATGAACG
>CAZZYE010000976.1:0-3405 GCA_964658145.1 uncultured Stigonema sp. | reverse complement strand
TTTTTTATCAGCTTCTTAATGATTAAGCCTTCCCTAATAGTTATAAATGATGTTAATAACTACAGGAAAGGCTTAATTAAAAACCAGCTAGAGAGAATGCAACTGAGCAATCATATCTAAAGCCCAATGCTTCGACCAGGAAAGCCAGCTACGTCAAAGTATTTAGTTTTGTCCACTTCTTGGTATTTGATCACTGTTCTCAAACCGTTAGCAGCCGATTGAGATCGCAATGTCTTGGAGGTGAAGGACACGTCACTTGGTCTGCCCTTCAGCGCTTCAGTTGCTACGCGACCGATCAAAGTGCCATTGTCAGTAGGAATTGGGGGTTTTAGACCCAGAACTTCCGCTATCGTTACTGCCACATCCACATTACTCACTGGAGCTCGGTCTATGAAACCTTTCTTAAAGTCAGGTCCTATAGCCGCCATGAAGTTAAACGTATCAGCACGGCTAAAAGTTCCATGCATCCCCTGACCTTGCTGTAGACCACTATCAGCAACCTCCACACCACAGGCTAAAGGATTGTCACAGCCGGTAGAGAAGGAACGAAAGTTAACGGCGATCGCTGGAGTAGGCGTGAGAGCTGAACCCTTCAAGTTAATTGCACTGATGGGCAAGGTGCCTGGAATCGACCCCAAGGAGTCATCGACAAACAAGCCGCTCACGTAATCTTGTTGCAGAAGCAAATCCACGACTTGCTTCGCTCTTGCACTCTTGTCCCCATCACCAGGAAGATAGATCAAATCTGACCCGCCATTGGCTGCAACCACCACATCCGGATTTTGAGGGTCATTGCCAATCAGTCCGTCCCCGGTTTGAGGACGAGGGATTGTGCCTGAACCTGGAGTCACCAATTGATTATTCTGATCTGGATCGTATAAAGGTAAACCTAAGCCGTTAGCCAAGTCTATAGCAACAAAGCCTACTGGAAGGAAACCTGCGTTCACACCAGGATATGAGAGCGATTTTGCATAACTTGTGTCGCTCTGCTTACTGATGGTGTGAAAACCGTGGTCGGCTGTTACAAAGATGTCGGTTGTTTTGTCTAGTCCTAGGCTTTGCAATGCAGCTCTGATTTGCGCCAGGTTATTGTCAGCATTTTGCACAGCCGCTACAGAAGTAGGACCATTAATCCCTGGGACTAGAGAATTGAGGCTATCTCCCTGGTTATGTTGAGTCCCATCTGGATCTCGTGACCAATACACAATGGTAAAAGGCTTACTTTGGTTCTTAAATAGGGGAAGAATCGCCTTCGTGACGCTATCAGTGAAGTATTGTTGTTGGGTGATGTTAGCAACCTTAGTTCCAGGAGTTGTGTTGGTACCTGAAAAACCATTGCTACCTGATTGGTCAGCATCGGTTGGCAGCACACCATTTGTCCGAGTTGGAGATACCGTAGGCAGACCAGCGTTGGATAACGCAGCAGTGATATCATCATTGAGTGGAACCGCACCGACTTTACCTGTGGTATCATCAATGACAATTGTGGTTGGGGGAGGGACACTCCCTGCGTTTCTGTTTCCTTGTGTTACGTCCTGAATGAGGATAGGTCCAACCTTACCAACTGCAGCAGTACTATACCCAGCAGCGCGAGCTACAGATAATAGTGTTTCTTCATTCAAGTAATTGCCGCCAAAATTGTCGTCTAGGTCAGCCAAGACAGCATCATTCTCAACGAAGGGAGTCACACTGCCGCCAGCACTAGGGGTAGGAAAACCCACGTAAATTGTGTTGCTGAAGTCACCTGTGTCGCCCAAATAATGTCCCGTGGCAATTGCCGAACCATTGGCAGTGGTAAAGGTAGGGAACAAGGAATGACTATTAACAAAACTGACGCCTTGTTGACTAAGATTATAGAATGTAGGCGTTACATTGGGATTCACGGAGCTAGGACGTAAACCATCTGCCACAAAGATAATGGCGTTGTGTGGAGATGGTTGTTGAGCAATTGATACATCTATCGGCAACACCCTACTTACCAAAGCGAAGGTACATAGGCTACAGGCGAAGAGTACAAAAAATCTCCTCCAAGACCCGAAATTTAGAATTTTTCTATTAAACATCGCAGAGCATTCCTTCCATACTAAATAACCATACTTCTACTGAATGGTGACTATATAAAGTTACCGTCACTAGGTTAAGAAAAAGCTATGGCAATGTAATAGAGG
The DNA here is from genome assembly GCA_964658145.1 of uncultured Stigonema sp. Taxonomy (GTDB): domain Bacteria; phylum Cyanobacteriota; class Cyanobacteriia; order Cyanobacteriales; family Nostocaceae; genus Stigonema. Next base: position 1,237 of record CAZZYE010000976.1, on the reverse strand, counting down.
TTTTAAGACTTGATTATTTTTAGAAAAACTTCTGACCGCCTGGGCATGAAACCGCAGGCATCCTTGCGTGCTGTTATAAGATGTGTTATAATTTTAAACCGCATTGAAATGAATTTCCGGCTAAAAACTAAAACCTGTTAAGTAGTTATGCAAAATTAAATATACAATCTCCGAAGCGAACTCGTGCGAAGGGGAATGTAGACCCCGGAGGGGGCTTCCCGCTTTCTTAGCAATCGCAGGAGTTTGGGATTGCTTCACTTCGTTCGCGGCGGACATAAATATTTTTGTATACTCCTAAGATGCAGATTTTATAACCCAGATACAGCAAGGCTTTGAGAAATTGAAGAAAAATGTGCATCTTTCATATGTGACTAGTGGCGATCGCCGCTAGTCGGAGGCTCATATCTTGCACCATTCGATAGTTCGTGTAGGGTGGGCACTGCCCACCAACGTAAAAATAGGCCCACCAGGTCAATGGTGGGCAATGCCCACCCTACAAAAATAGCGTTATTGCAACTGGTGCAAGATGTGAGTATACGTACTTACAGCAAATTTCATCTATTTGAACCACAGACCACATTGTAGGGGCAAAACATTGTTGTGCCCCTACAATGTGGTCTAATTACCCTAATTGTTGTAAAACAGGTTACATCTTATTAAGTGCATTCGCTACTGTGTCTTCTGTTGCTGCACAACTGGTTTCACAGGTGTACCCTCTGTTTGATCTACCGTAGGAGTGGCGATGAGCGATTCATTTCCTGTTAGACCGGAAGCGATTTCGATTTCAGTACCATAATCTCGCCCCAGTTCAACTTTTTGATAGTGTACTTTGTTGTCTTTGGTTACGGTAGCTACCTGCGTACCTGCCGCATTAATGACCAAGGCACTATCAGGCACAATCAAGGGAGGATTAGCACGGGGAATGTTAAACTTCACAGAAGCATACATCCCTGGTCGCAACGCGCCGTCTAAATTCTGCACTGCTATTTGGGTCAGCAAAGTGCGAGTATTTGGGTCTAGGGAGTCGGCAGTACGCACTACCTTGCCTGTGAATTTCCTTTGCGGTAACTCCCGGACTGTAAACTGTGCCGTTGGTCCCTCGTTTTTACCCAAACGTAGTGACTGGGTGAAAGCCTGCTGGAGTGACTGCGCTAAAGTTTGCGGTACATTGACATTCACGTCCATATTACCGTAAGAAGCGATTGTATATAGGCTGCTAGTACTGCTAGTGCTGCTA
>CAZZYE010000975.1:0-3411 GCA_964658145.1 uncultured Stigonema sp. | reverse complement strand
TTTTGCATTTTTAATTTTTAATTGATTCCCCCACTCCCTACTTAGGTAGTATAAACAACAATTAGGTTAAGGAATTTAGCTAGGCATTTTACAGACATGACTTAAGCGTATTTGTTTAAATAAGGGGTAATACACATACCTCAGGGATCGCTTAGTTGCATATATACTTTATTATGTTTAGGAACTGCACTATAACTGCAGACTATACAAGGAAATTCGCCATAAAGTCTGAATTACAAATTACGAATTACAAATGCTGCCTGATATAGACCAACTCTCCCTTGCAGAACTTGTAGCCCAAATGGTGGTTGTCCGCGCCTCTGGTTTCCTATTTGACCACCAAATACAATATCCTGCTTGGGAACCACCAGCAGCGACACTGCAACACTGGGTGCAAGATTTGGGTGTTGGTGGGGTGATTCTACTAGGGGCTAGTGCTGGGGAATTAGCTATTAGAACACAACAGTTGCAAAACTGGGCAAAAATCCCGTTGCTCATTGCTGCTGATATTGAAGAAGGTGTCGGGCAGCGTTTTGGGGGAGCTACTTGGTTCCCGCCGCCAATGGCATTGAGCGCTATTTTCCGCCTCGACCAAAAGTTGGGTTTGCACTACGCAGAACAAATGGGAGCTATCACTGCTCGTGAGAGTGTGGCAATTGGCATTAATTGGATACTCGCCCCAGTGGTGGATGTAAATAACAATCCCGATAATCCTGTGATTAACGTGCGAGCGTTTGGCGAAACTGTAGAGTCTGTGAGCAAACTTGCTTGTGCTTTTATCAAGGGTGCGAAAACTTATCCTGTCTTGACGACGGCAAAGCACTTTCCCGGACACGGTGACACTGCTGTTGATTCTCATCTGGATTTACCAGCGATTCCCCATTCAGAAAGCCGACTCTCTGAAGTGGAATTACTACCGTTTGCGGCGGCGATCGCATCGGGTGTAGATACAGTCATGACCGCCCACCTACTGATTCGGTGTTGGGATGCAGAACTACCAGCAACTCTGTCTCGTCAGATTTTAACTCTTCAGTTGCGACAAAAACTTGGATTTGATGGCTTGATTACTACAGATGCGCTGGTTATGGGTGCTATTGCCAACCGCTACGATGCCTCCGTTGCTCCTGTAATGGCAGTTGAAGCTGGTGCTGATATTCTGCTGATGCCCATTGATCCAGAAAAAGCAATTCAGGCAGTTTGCGAGGCGGTAGAAAGCGATCGCATTTCCCTTGAGCGCATTCGCTCCTCGGTCCGCCGTATCTGGCAAGCTAAGAAAAAAATCGAGGTGACTCAAGGCAATGTTATGGATTTAGTCACTTCCATAGCACAAAACGACGCTATTACCACCGTTACTGAGATTTTGCAGCACAGTCAGACAATCCGTAGTTCTGTATCTTTACCATTAGAAAAGTTTACAAATTCAACACAAATTAACAATTCAATAACTAACTTATCTAACTTAATCATGGTTGATGACTTGTTGATGTGTGATTTTTTAAATGCTCGCGCACCAGCAATTACCCTACCTGTTCAGAGGGGATATACCACTCAAATCATTGATTACCATACTCAATCTACCGTCACGAACCAGGCAACCCATCTAACTTTGCTACAAATATTTATCCGAGGCAATCCATTTCGCGGTAGCGCTAGACTTACCCAGGCGGCTGAGAATTTGTTTAAGAAATTATTAACAAATGGTAAATTACAAGCTTTAGTGGTGTACGGTAGCCCTTATGCCATGCAATATTTTATACCCTTGCTTCCGGCAGATGTGACTACGGTTTTTTCCTATGGACAAATGCCAGCAGCACAAGACAGCGCGTTACGTAAACTATTTGGTACGTAATTAATCTGTCCAAGGCATGCTTTCTGATTTACAAATATGGCTGAAGGTAATAACCTTCTAGCTTAGGGAGCAATGATATACAACTCACACAACAGTACAAGTTAGTAAAATCAACTACCCGAGGTTTTTTTTTGGAAATATAATCGGAGAAAATGTCATGGTTCTTTGACTTTTGTAACATTTCTTAAAATAATTTGAGGATGTATAACGTCAAAATGAAACTATATCCGTATAGCAAACTACAAAATCCTAGCAAGAAGTCTATTCGTGACCATGTTTGTTCCTGAAAGGTATTGGGAACACTACTTAAATGTAAATTTGTGAGTAAAAAACAATGAGCGTGAATACGGTGCCCTCTATCAACTACTACTCTCTAGACGTCATCCAAGACGAAGCAAGGCGACTGGTGCAAAAGGGGGTGGTCAGCCGACAACAGCCAATCTATACCCTTTGCCAATACATTCCAGCGAGAGAGTGGGTTTGTGTTGAATGTGAATTAGAAAAGTGTGATTTTTTGTTACGCGATCGCATTGCCGACCTGATTGGTCGAGAAAAATGGGATAACGACTAATCAATCTTTGATTTTAGATTTTGGATTGGGAGTTTGTTTTGCAGCTTTAATGACAACAAAAGATTCTGCGCCCACTTTGAAAGATAATCTCTGCTTTTTATCAGCCAATCCCTTTCCAAAATCTTAAATATCCCATCTTCCATAGAGAAAAATATAGCTTTGTGTACGAAATACTCATACTCGAAGCAATTTTCTATTATTTAGGACTTAAGTAAAGAAAATATTTTCTTGTGGGGGAGGCAGTGTGCATTATGAGTGTTTCCGACGCCCTTCGGGTGACGCTCCTTCGTGGCTAACGCTGACGCTCGTTCCTCGCTACCGCTTCGCTAACGATTATCGCCAGTCGCCTGCGGCGGGTTTCCCGCCGGAGAGCGCGCTTTCTCACCGCCTACAGCACCGCAGTTTCTTACGTCCGGAAACACTCGGACGTACTGCTCGCTGCTTCACCAGATGCCTGCACTTGCCCCCGTATAAGCGCACTGGCTCCTCTGTAGGCGACTGGCGCCCCCCTTGCATCTTGCCTGCACATGAACGTGTCTGGACGGGCAGGATGCCCACCCCAGAATTGGTGAATTTATAAGCGCAACGGTTCAAATAGCTTGGTCTAAATACTGGTTTACGTCTTCAATCACGCGGGTAAGTTCAGCTTCTGTAGTCAACCGAATGTTGACATCACGAACGGTAAGCAATACTTTAGCAGCGAAGGGAGTGGGCCAGATATTAGGATTACAAAAAATTTCTAAAAACACCTCCCCAGTGTAACGATATTCCATCGGTCGCTGGGGATTAACTTTACCGCTGCTGGGAGTAGTTTTAGCAGCGACAGCTTTTAGGCTTTGCATCAATTGATCTATTGCTGCTTTTAATTCCCGTGCGGCTTGGGGTGAAAAACTAAAAGAGACAGAACCTTCAATTAGGTTCAGTGTTAGATTTCCGGACATGAGCTATTTATCAAAACTTCTTGATACTTATATCATTTTATTTGGTTCGT
>CAZZYE010000974.1:0-3411 GCA_964658145.1 uncultured Stigonema sp. | reverse complement strand
GTTCTGGGATAGCCATGATGGGGTTTAAGTAGAGGATAAATTTATTCTACTTTCAGCGTCAGCGGTTAATCTTTCCTCTTTTCTCATAGCTGATGCTTGTTTCTCAGCTTTTGGATAAAATATACGTAAATAATACACGTATCTATGACATCATATTTTGGCTTTCACCTATCCCCGTCACTCATGAGGATAGAAACCAGCCCACGATTTGCTGTGGTAAGGAACGCGGATTAAATAAAACACAAAACTTGAGGTGTAAGGTATTACACAGCACCATTATCGGGTAGACCACAGCATAACCGTAGGGGCGGGGTTCCCCCGCCCTCACAATGTCGCACAGGTTCAATTTAAAACTGCTGTAAATCTGTCATGATAAATTGTAAATCATGCAACAAAAATATGGCAAAAAATGTGCGATCACCAAATTTCTCAGACCACAGCAACCAACAAAGGAAAGCAGAAGCATTAAAGTAGACGGGCAAGTTATAATTTTGTTGCGGATGAGCGTAACAAAAATTTATTATGAGTAACCCCCTTCTACAAGCATTTTTCGTGGGCAGAGCGGTAGGTGACGTCCTCACTGAGAAGTTGGAGTTCGCCCTGACTGATGCTCTGAGCGAACTTGGCAAGTTTGATGCCGAAGCAAGAGAGCAGATGCGCTCCTTTACAGAAGAAGTGATGGAACGGGCAAATCGAGCCGCAGAAGCAGCAGGCGCTAATTACACCTCCACAGGAGTTGGACAACCCAGTTCAGGTTCTGTTGATGTGCAAGCAACGATTGATGAACTGCGAGCAGAAATCGCCACTTTGCGAACAGAATTGCAACGTTATCGTAGTAATTCTGTAGGCTAGTTGCTAATTGCTAATAGCTAATGGCAACAGAGCAATTAGCAATTAACAATCAAAATGTCTGTTCTCCCCACTGACTCGGTTCAAAACCAGCGGTACGCAAGGCATATGGAAAAGGGTTATACAAATAAGGCATACCGTTGGAATCGAGAAAACTACTCTCGTAGACGGCGCTTTGTAGACATTTGGTCTTTTGTCGGGACCTTAATGTTCAAGCTTTGGCTTTATAACAAATCTTGGAGTTACCCAGGAGGAGTTACCGAAGCCAAAAAAGCTGCAAGACGTAAGGAACAAGCGGTTTGGATGCGCAATACCCTGCTAGACTTGGGACCAACGTTTATCAAAGTCGGGCAACTGTTCTCTACCCGCGCTGATTTATTCCCCAGCGAATACGTAGAAGAACTGGCAAAGCTACAAGATAGAGTACCAGCATTTAGCTATGAACAGGTAGAAGCGATTATTGAGCAAGAACTAGGCAAGAAAATTCCCGAACTATTTCAGAGTTTTGAACCAATTCCCCTAGCAGCAGCAAGTTTAGGGCAAGTACACAAAGCTCTACTGTATTCAGAAGAAGCAGTTGTTGTCAAAGTGCAACGCCCAGGACTAAAGAAGCTATTTGAAATTGATTTACAAATTCTCAAGGGTATTACTCGCTACTTTCAAAACCATCCTAGCTGGGGACGCGGACGAGATTGGCTTGGTATCTATGAAGAATGTTGTCGAATTCTTTGGGAAGAAATTGATTATCTCAATGAGGGTCGCAACGCTGATACCTTTCGCCGCAATTTTCGCGGGCGAGATTGGGTGAAAGTACCCCGGATCTACTGGCGCTACACCTCGTCGCGAGTACTGACGCTGGAGTATCTTCCTGGTATTAAAATTAGCCAATATGAAGCTTTAGAGGCAGCGGGTTTGGATCGAAAAGTCCTTGCTCGTCAGGGCGCCGAAGCCTACCTGCATCAACTGCTCGATAACGGCTTTTTCCACGCCGATCCTCACCCTGGCAATATTGCCGTTAGTGCGAATGGTGCTTTAATATTCTACGATTTCGGCATGATGGGGCGAATTAAGTCCAACATCCGTGAAGGACTGATGGACACGATGTTTGGCATTGCTGCCAAAAATGGCGATCGCGTTGTTCAGTCTCTCGTAAATTTAGGGGCGATCGCGCCAGTGGAAGATATGGGACCGGTACGGCGGAGTGTCCAGTACATGCTGGATCATTTCATGGATAAGCCGTTTGAAAACCAGTCCGTATCTGCTATTAGTGACGATTTGTACGAGATAGCTTATAATCAGCCATTTAGATTTCCTGCAACCTTTACTTTCGTCATGCGAGCCTTCTCGACTTTGGAGGGAGTAGGTAAGGGGTTAGATCCAGAATTTAACTTTATGGAAGTTGCCAAACCATACGCAATGCAGCTTATGAGCAATATGAATGGTTCAGAGGGCAATAGCTTTATCAATGAGTTAGGTCGTCAAGCAGCTCAGGTAAGTAGTACGGCACTTGGACTACCGCGTAGGTTGGAGGATACACTAGATAAACTAGAGCGGGGAGATGTGCGCGTGCGTGTCCGGTCTATAGAAACAGAGCGCTTGCTGCGACGGCAAACCAATATTCAGCTAGGTATAGCCTACGCTGTGATCGTCAGTGGTTTTACACTTTCAGCTACGATTTTATTGGTGACAAATTATCTATGGTTGGCTCTGCTTGCTGGTTTAATAGCAGCAGCAGGATCTGGGCTACTGATTCGACTACTTTCGCGCCTCGACCGCTATGACCGCATGTCTTAATTTTTTTTAGCAGGTATATGAAACTTAACTTCATCGGTTTCAGCGATCCCGGACTTATTCGTTCTAACAACCAGGATGCTTACTATATAGATCCTGAAGGGCGATTTTTCATTGTTGCCGATGGCATGGGTGGTCATGCGGGGGGTGAGCAAGCAAGTCGCATTGCTACCCAGGAAATTCAAGCACATTTGTTGGCAAACTGGGATTCGTCAACGTCTGGACAGCAGTTGCTAGAGTCCGCTTTGTGGCGGGCAAATGAAGCGATTTTGCTCGATCAGCAGCAACATCCCGAACGTGCTGACATGGGAACAACGGTTGTGGTAGTGATTTTTCCGCATGGAGAGTCGCCTTGGTGCGCTCATGTTGGCGACTCAAGACTGTACCGCTTCCGGGGATTGCAATTAGAGCAGGTAACGGAAGACCATACTTGGGTAGCACGCGCTCTGAAAATGGGTGAAATCTCACAAGATGAAGCCCGGATTCATCCATTTCGTCACGTGTTGTCGCGCTGTTTGGGGCGTGAAGACTTGAATTTCATTGACGCCCAACCAGTGGATGTGAAAGTTGGCGATCGCTTGCTATTGTGCAGTGATGGTTTGACAGAAGAACTTGCCGATCCCAAAATTGCTTCCTACCTCCAAGAATTTCCCACGCTTGAAAAAGCTGCCTTCTCTCTAGTTGAGGCAGCCAAAGAGCAAGGAGGACACGATAATATCACAGTTGTCATCGTCACGTTTGAATAGACTGGGGAATGGGGAGTAGGGAGTA
>CAZZYE010000973.1:0-3414 GCA_964658145.1 uncultured Stigonema sp. | reverse complement strand
ACATCAAATCGTTTATTTTTGTAGTCATACACAGTTTTATTGTAGCTATTACCAAATCGCAAAAAAGGTTTTTCTTCTAAACTTTCCTGACTCGACAGGCAAAGCACTTGTAAGCCTGCTGTCCGGAAAGAGTGTCGTAAAACCGATCGTCAAGCAACACATTAGCAGGCTCATAGTAGGGAGTGCCTAGTTCTTGAGCCATTTTCTGTAGAGGACCGAAAGTATTAGGCACAAAGATGGTGTCCTCTCGAATTCCCTCCCATAAAAGAGCCGTTCCTGTAATCGCACCTCTAGGGCTTTCAACAGCGATCGCATCCCCATTCCTAATTCCTGCTATTGCTGCAACTTTGGGGTGAATCTGAATCTGGCGAATACCGTTCATCTGCTTACCTGTGTAGGTCCATTGTGTCACACCAGCAAAATGTACAACACTCGGTCTGCCGATTGTCCCCATCAAAGGGTAGTCTTTGTGAACCTCGCCAGAAGACATTCCCCCCAGTTTCACCTTTCGAGTTAAAGCTTGACGATTAACAGGATTCTGGACAAATTCATTCGTATACTCAATAGTGGGATTTTTGCCTGTAACCTCTGGATGCGTGAAGAACACAGGCAATGCATTGTGTCCTGCTGAAGCCAATTTCTGCTGCAACTGTTGAGTGTAAATTTCTACCTTACCGCTAGGCGTCAGAAATCGTTTGCCTTTGTTCTTGGGATCAAGTGCTTCTGCTGCTTTGTACCAAGAGGGATGATCCAGATAGAGAGTGCTAACACCTGGGTGATCCAGGGATGGGCAGGGCCAACGTAAGGGTTCTGTCCGCTTGGACATACGAGATTGTGTCATACCACCCATACCAGGGGTATGCTTGACAAACGTTGCCCAAAGTTGACTGTAGTCTTTCCACGACAGGGGAAAATTTGCTGTCCAATACTCAGGAGGATTTTGCTTGTCTAATTTTGCCATTGTGTGAGCTAAGTCAATCCAAATTTCCCAGTCTGGTTTGGACTCACCCACCCGCTTAACCACCTGCTTCTGCCAACGAATCGCCCGGTCATCCCGCCGCATATATACTGTTTCCATCTCAAAACCGCTACAGACGGGCAGAATGATGTCAGCGTAGTAGGCTGCCTCCTCCATAAACAGTCCAGTGTAAACGTAGAAGTCAAGCTGGCGAAAGGCAGTTTTCACCTTGTTGGTATTGGCGCTACCCAAGAGGGGATTGCCTGCTGTCACGATCGCCTTAAGCCTATAAGGCTTCCCTGTCAAGATTGACTCTGCAAAGTAGTCGGGACCTACAGGCAACGCTACATCCTTTTTGGGCACAGTTCCCTGAATGGGCGGTAGGTTCAAGCCACCGGGCCAGGTATTGTGCATGAAATTGCACCCTCCCCCACTAATGCCAATATTCCCAGTAACCGCTGCTAAAAACGTCAATGTTCTGTAGATATCGAAGGCGTTCAACTGGTGTGAGATACCTGCATTGCAAAAGATGGCAGCGGGTTTTGCCCTAGCGTACTCAATAGCAATTTGTTTGATCTTGGCGGCTGAGACTCCTGTTACTCCCTCTGCCCATTCAGGTGTATAGTCTTGCTTGAGTAGATGGGCTTTCAACTCGTCAAAACCCAGCACCCACTTCTGGACAAAGGCAGCATCGTGCAGGTTATTAACTAGAATGTGGTGCAGCATCGCCAAAACTATTGCTTTGTCAGTATGCGGCTTGGGAGCAATCCACTCGTCTGCCTGTGCGCCAGTAGGAGTTAATCGAGGGTCAACAACGACCAACTTAGCCTTGGTCTTTAGCCGATTGCGTAGCAAATAGGCAAAGGTGACTGGTTGAGTTTCTGCCTGATTGGTACCTAGAAACAGAAAGTATTTCGCAGACCCCAAGTCTTCTTTGCCCGTCGCGCCATCAAGCCCGTAACCGTTGGTGAAGTTCCCCAATCCAAACGTCCAAGAAAGCGCATTTCCACCTGCGTCATTGCAAACAGGACCCACATCGGTGTCATTGGGACTGCCAAGGAGGGTGAAAAAGCGTCCAATAATCGAGCCGCTGCCTCTAGGCATTCTGCCGGAGGTTTTGTTGGCGATCGCCTGCGCCTGTTTTGCGTCCCGCAACGCTAGAAATTTGGTAGCAATTGTTTCCAGTGCCTCATCCCAGGAAATTGGCTCAAATTGAGAATCAGGTGAACCCTTCTCTCCACCCACTCGTTTCATCGGACTTTGCAAGCGGTAGCGATTGTAGACGAGTTGGGTCATCATCGGTCCCTTGATACACAAGCCCCCTGCCTGCACTGGGTCATCCGGTTCACCTAACACATCGATAATACGCCCGTCTTTGAGATGCACCTTCAACCGACAGAGACAATTGCAGAACTGACAGGCACTGTCCACAATTGCATCTGGCTGTAGCGCACCTGATTGCTGAGTGAAATCAAACTCTGCTGCTGAAGTACTTGACGCAGGGTAGAAGCCGTCACTGGTTGCTTCAGCTTTCTCACCTTTTAACAAATTCCCACTGCTAGCAGCAGCAGCACCAAGGGCTGCTCTTTTCAGAAATCCTCGACGCGAAAATCCGAACCGCACCCCTTTCTGCCAATAATTCATCAGTTACACCCGGTACATAATCCGTTGCCACTTTTTAATTTAACTATAGAGGTTGACGTGAGGGAAGCTCGGTATTAAAAAGTCAAAAGTTCAAAGTAAAACCTGACTTGGCTATAGAAGTAGTGTTCACCAGTGGCGGAACATATAAGTTAGCGGTTTACAAAAGGCTGGGAGTGACAGAGGTTTGGTTCTGGGGAAATGCTCAATTCTCCCTATATCGCTTGCTGGGTGACAAATATGAACCCATGTCTAGAAGCGAGTTACTCCCCAATCTAGATTTAATACTACTGACTAAATCCCAACCAGCTTTTAGCGGTAAAAGAGTTTCGTCGGCAAATTAGGCAACGGATGTTGTAGCGGATGTAGCGGATAATGAAGATGTCAAAGAAGTCTAACGCTTATGTGCCTTGCGCGGAATAATAGAAATCACTGGAAACCTCATTCTTTCGTCCTCTTCCGCGAACATCGTCCTGATAAGCGTTTAAGGCTTATTAAGGAGTTATTTATTGAGAAAAATTGGCATTTATTTTGGCTAAATTTGACCTTCCGCGCAAAGGTATTGTAGAATTGTCTCTAGACAAGGCTTTTAGAGCTTTGGGGTCGCTTCTCTCACGAGAAGTGGAATTAATGGAAACTAAAAATTCCTGGTTTATCTACAGAATGTAGTCCACCAAGTCGCTTCTCTCACGAGAAGTGGAATTAATGGAAACCGATTTGCAAGGTGGGCTACGGCATCAAGCAGATGGTCGCTTCTCTCACGAGAAGTGGAATTAATGGAAACTTGAGTAAATAGAACCTGAAGTATCAAAAGC
>CAZZYE010000972.1:0-3423 GCA_964658145.1 uncultured Stigonema sp. | reverse complement strand
TTTAATTTTTAATTCCGCGTAGCGGTACTAGAGTAGTTGCAGTTGGCGCAACCAATCTTGTGGGTCATCGTGCACCATACAGTAACTACGGCAAGGGATTAGCGGTAGTTGCGCCGAGAGGAGATCTGGATTCACCAGGATTACTAGGTGGAATTCCCATAACAGGCGGCACTTGGCTTGATGCCTCTTACAGCAATTTTCAGGTAAATAGACCACAGTGATTGAACCAACCGAAAGTATCATCCTCGGTAATATAATTTACAACTTCAGCCATTGCTTGATTAAGTGATTCAGAAGTACGTGCCTTAGAGGAACGAAGAAATTGCTTGATTTTAGACCAACAAAGCTCTATGGGTGATAGGTCAGGAGAGTAGGGAGGTAAAAACTTGACGAATGCACCCACTGACTCAATTGCAACCCTTACACGTTCAGCATGATGAACCTTAAGATTATCCATTACGACAATTGCTCCTTCCCATAACTGGGGTGCTAAGACCTGAGTTACATAGGTGAGAAATACCTCAGTATTTGTACTTCCTGGCACAGTCATCGCAGCAACTAGTCCAGTATCTAGCAGTCCTGTAACTTCCACAATAGAATTTCGGTAAGTCAATGTCAGAGGTAATTGTGGTACTGCATCAATATCGCCGAATGCATCACGTCCTTCAACGAAGGGAAACCCTTGAGCGTTAAGCATCACTTGCTTGTCTGTCTTCTTCCAGTAGCGCGGCTAGCTTCTGAGCAGCATTATGAGAATTATATGGAGACCACACATGATAAGTAGATCCAAGTTGCAGCAACAATGCTTCTTCCTCAGATGCTAGTTCTTGAACTAAAAACTGCATGACCCTTAATTTTTCTGCACGAGACAGATTTCGCAAGGTCGGGAATAATTCTGCTACGCTCATCTCAGCTTAGGAATAACAGCTAAATACTATTTTAGCTTAGTAGGAAGAGTGCAAGGTGTGGATAGTGAACTACTCATGATGGCGTGATTGGTTTAATCTCGTTACGGCTGCCGCAAGAGCGCACCCTACATAAGAATGGCACTTACTTAAGCAGGCTTGTTTTCCTGCATCACTCTAATTAAAAATCGTAGAGCCTCATTGACTGCCTCGGAATCTGGAAACATCTTGGCAACATCTGGCTCCAAACGAACAGTTGTGCCACCAAAACTCTTGCGTTCAGAACCTAGCCTTTGAACACGTAGACTCTTTAAGTCATATTCTGAACGAAGTTCATCTTCCATTTCGGACTCATCAACCTTCTTCATATGCTTCTCGCTCGGCTCGTGTTGCTTCTCTTGCACTAATTAAACGAATGGAGTTTCCTCTTTCTGTGTACGACACGATCAGTATGCGCCCACGGTTTGACTCTCCAACAATAATGTAACGCTCCTCATCATCAGAGTGATCTGGATCGTAAAAATCAACGTAGAGCGGATCATTGAAAACAGTTTTAGCTTCTTCAAAGGAAACTTTGTGCTTGGACAGGTTTCTAGCTGCTTTGTTTTCGTCCCACTCAAACTTCATCAACTCACGGTAGGATCAAATTTGGTCAAGTGATTGACTTAAATTATACCATTCTCTTCATTCTTTGCCGAAAATTGCATAACCCCAATACACCTAGAAATATATAGATAGTGAACGCTCTCGTAGCTATCACAACGGGAGCAAAATCTAAAAATTCCTTTTCATTCCCTAATGTTCATTTTTGAGATTTTAGATTTAAAAATATGCGTTCATACAAAATTGGATTGGGTGTATTTATTACCCTACTGACGGTTCTATCAACGTCTTTAGTTACCAATTTGCCAGTAGCATTCACAGTGTCGCAGGTGTTGGCGCAAACGGCGAATGGGCGGAAAGCTGAAGCAGACCGATTACTTCAACAAGGTATACAGCAGTTTAAGACCAGTCAATTTCAAGCAGCATTACAGTCTTTCCAACAAGCACTGATTATTTATCGAGAAATTAAAGACCGTCAAAGCGAGGGGGCGGCGCTGGGTAATCTCGGTAATGCTTACAATTCTCTGGGAGACTACACCAAAGCGATTGAGTACTCTCAGCAGGTGTTGGCAATTGCCAGGGAGATTAAAGACCGTCAAAGCGAGGGGAAGGCGCTGGGTAATCTCGGTGTTGCTTACCTAGATCTGGGAAACTACGCCAAAGCGATTGAGTATCAACAGCAGTGGTTGGCAATCGCTCTTGAGATTAAAGACCGTCGAAGCGAGGGGGCGGCGCTGGGTAATCTCGGTCTTGCTTACTATTCTCTGGGAAACTACGCCAAAGCGATTGAGTATTCTCAGCAGCAATTGGCAATTGCCAGGGAGATTAAAGACCTTCAAAGCGAGGGAAAGGCGCTGGGTAATCTCGGTCTTGCTTACTATTCTCTGGGAAACTACGCCAAAGCAATTGAGTATTCTCAGCAGCAATTGGCAATTGCCAGGGAGATTAAAAACCTTCAAAGCGAGGGAAAGGCGCTGGGTAATCTCGGTGTTGCTTACCTAGATCTGGGAAAGTACGCCAAAGCGATTGAGTATCAACAGCAGTGGTTGGCAATTGCCAGGGAGATTAAAGACCGTCAAAGCGAGGGGATAGCTTTGAACAATTTAGGATTCGCTCTCTACAAAGAAGGTAATCTTGCCGATTCAGAGAAAACCTTATTCCAGGGAATAACCGTTAGTGAATCTCTCCGAGGTGGATTAAACGATGCGAACAAAGTATCAATTTTTGAGCAGCAACGCAACACCTACAACACTCTACAAAAAGTCCTGATTGCTCAAAATCAAACTGACACAGCCCTTGAAATTGCCGAACGTGGTCGCGCTAGGGCGTTTGTTGAGTTACTCGCCTCTCGTTTAAACTCCCAAATCAAGCCCAAAATACCCACAATTCAGGATATCAAACAAATAGCTCAAGATCAAAAGGCAACACTCGTTCAATATTCGATTATTTACGATGATTTCAAAGTAGCAGGTAAACAACAACCCCAAGAATCTGAACTTTATATTTGGGTGATAAAACCAACAGGTGAAGTCACATTCCGTAAAGTTGACCTCAAACCCCTTTGGCAAAAAGATCATATTAATTTAGATCAGTTAGTTATCACCAGTCGTGAATCTATCGGTGTCAGAGGTCGCGGCGCAGTTGATGTATCTTACAACCCTAATGTACCCTCTTCACAAAATCAATTCCAGCGCTTACATGAGTTATTAATTAAACCCATCGCGGACCTTTTACCCAAAAAAGATAGCGACAGAGTAATCTTTATCCCGCAAGAATCTTTATTCCTAGTTCCATTCCCCGCATTACAAGATGAAAACGGTAAATACCTGATTGAAAAACACACCATCCTCACATCACCATCGATTCAAGTGTTAAGTTTAACCCACAAGCAAAGAAAGGGGAGTGGGGAGTGGGG
>CAZZYE010000971.1:0-3426 GCA_964658145.1 uncultured Stigonema sp. | reverse complement strand
GGTCGCGTCTCTACAAGTCTGAAATTCTCACTAACAACCCCTAAGCGAACCCTATTGACTGGCGTCCCACGCAGTCGCGGACGAGAAAGGGTTCCTGATTCACCCTTTCTGTCGTGGGTTTTCTGCTTTCATTGCTGTAAGAGATGCATTTAACAGAATTCAAAGCCAAAAAATAGACAAGTAAATAGATAAAAAAATCATTGTTACTTTATCCTATGCTTCTGTAAAGTTAACTACATAATCTGCGTAGAAAAGTTCAATTAATATCAGTCTTTGAAAAAATTGCACGTTACTTGATTCCCCTGTAGTCTTCCGGATTTTGGAGGGACGTCGTAAGCGGGGGGCATAGTACAGTGCATTTTCTGCTGATAAAAGAACAAAACTAATGATTAGTCCAAGTATAAATTTAGCTTGTGGCTGATGAGGTTTTGAAAAACTCTTAGGAATTGTTTTCATTCAAATAACACAACTGCTCAACACTCAATCTCAAATTTCCAACGTATGAAACTCAAATCATTTGCCCTAACAATTGCTACTGTAGCCATGGCTACGGTAACAGTTTCGAAAGCTGCTGCACAAGAGGCTGTATCGTTTGATGTTGTAGCTGATGGTCTTGATAACCCACGGGGCATAGGCTTTGATCCTTGGGGAAATCTTTATGTAGCAGAAAGTGGTCGCGGGGGTGACGGCAGCGACGGAAGGTGCATACAATCACCTAGCTCACAAAATATTCCATTATGTGCTGCTGAAAATGGTAGCGTTCTCAAAATTACTCCTTTTGGAGTAAAAGAGACTGTACTCTCGAATCTTGCATCTATAGCATTAACACCTACTGGGGAACAAGCAGCTGGTCCTGCGGATTTTAAATTTGATTCCAGAGGCAATGCTTATCTTCTAACTGGCTATGCTGGCGATCCGAACGAACGCGATACAGTTTTAAAAGAGCATCAACTTGGGCAGTTATACAAAGTCAACTTAAGAGATGGTTCATTAACATCTATTGCTGATTTAGCAGCTTACGAAGCCCAGTATAATCCTGATGGCACTGATCTGATTTCCAACCCCGTAGCTTTCACCATTAAGGGTGATTATGCCTACGTAGTCGATGGCGGTGGAAACGACATATACAAAGTGGCACTTAATGGCGGTGGTATTCAGAGTGTAAAAGCATTCGCTCAGCAAAGCATACCATTGGATGAACTTGTCTTCCCACCTGGTGCTTCATTGGCTGGAAGCTCTGGTGCACCAACAAGCGACGTACTACCCCCAGGTTATGCAATAACTGCTGATGGTAATGTGGTATCACAACAATCAGTACCCACAGCGATCGCACAAGCTCCCAACGGAAGTTTAACAGTAACTGAATACAGTAATTATCCCTATCCAGAAGGAAAAGCACGTATCTGGAGTGTTGATGATAATTTGACAAAAACAAGCTTAGGTGTTAACAGTGTTCAGAACACTGGCACAGAAGTAGCTACTGGCTTTACAGAGCTAACCGGCGTAGCATACGATTCTGAGGGCAACGAGTATGTGTTGCAACACATGAATCAGTCAGAGTGGAAAGCTGTTGAACAGGGCGGTACGATCATTGGTGATATAAGTGGCTCTTTGATCAAAATTGCCCCCGATGGTACTCGCACAGTTCTCCTCAGTGGTAATGGACTAGAGGCAGCTTATGGGATGACTTTTGGTCCTGATGGTAATTTGTATATCTCAAACAACGCCAGATTTGCAGGAAAAGGACAAGTCATCAGAGTTCATCTTCCTAAAAATGACAAACGCCAAAGCCAGGAAAAATTTGGTCAACAGTTTCTCGATGGGGTAGAGCCTTTCTTAGGCGGTGAACCTGATCAAAAAGGTTCTTACAACTACAACTACAATTTTTGACTCAAGCTTGTAGGTTGAGGAAGCACCGCAGTGGACAGGTTCCTCGGCTTGAGGTGAGTGGTGAATCCAGGAAAGAGCAGCTTGTTTCCCGCGCCTAGGCGACTGCTGAACCCGAAGGGCTTTTGAGGAATGAAACCCAGCCTACAAGACTTGAGCGATTACTGTTGCAAACAAGGTAACAGCCTCAGGAAGAAATGCACAAGTTCGCAGCGTTATGGTTAGTAGTTGCTAAGAGCGCGCTCATTGCAACTACATACCTCTATGATGCTGCGAATTTATGAAGTTCTGCACTGAGAAACTAGTACAACTTACACTAACGGTATCTGAAACATGGGATTAGTTAAAAATTTGTCAATTGGCTTAGTTAGCACCAGCTTGATGGTTATGGTAGCATCTGCCCAAGCTAAGGCGGATTCCATATCCTTAAAGTACGAGACCTCTATTGGTAGACCTGCTAACCTAAGTCAAGGGGAGTTTCCTGGTGTTCCGGGAACGCTTGCTGTTCCTCAAGGTATAGGTGTAGGTCCTGATGGAAATACCTACATCAGTAATGGTCGTGGTATTGATCGCGTCGATGTGTTCGACAGCAAAGGTAACTATATCAGAGGTATTGGCAGCAGTGGTAGTGGACCGGGACAGATCGATGAGCCATTAGACATCAAATTCGACCCCCTGACTGGCAACCTGTATGTAGGTGATGGTTACAACAGCCGCATTGATGTATTCGATCCTCAAGGTAACTTTGTTAAATCCTTTGGTTCCTTTGAAGGTCTTAAACCAGGTCGGTTTTTCTTTGGACCTGGAGGTATGCAATTCGATAGAAAGGGGAATTTGTACGTCACTGATTTTAGCGCTGATGTTGTTAAGGTGTATGGTAGAGATGGTGAGCTGATCAAAACTTTTGGTAGCTCAGGCACCGGAGATGGACAGTTTCAGGGTCCTGCTGGGTTAAATATATCACAACGTACCGGGAACATCTTTGTGACTGACCAGTACAACAACCGCATTCAAGTATTCGATCCAGAAGGTAAATTTCTGTTTGCTTTTGGTTCTGAGGGTCAAAAAGCTGGTCAGTTTGAAAACCCAATTGGTATAGAAGTGGATGAGGAAGATAATATCTTCGTGGCTGATGCCATCAATAGCCGCGTCCAAGTCTTCGATAAGAAGGGTCATTTCCTCACTGCATATGGTCAACCCGCCCTGGATGCATCTGGCGCAGTTGTACCACCCCCATCCATAGGTGGTCCTACCCCCTACGGAGACCCCCTCAAACTCGAACCTGGTACGTTTAACTGGACGGCAGGTTTACACTACGATCATGGGAAGTTGTATGTCGGCGACTTTTACCAAGGTCGCGTCCAAGTGTTAGACGTAGAACATGTCAGATCTGAGCCTTCCCAGCAGGATTACAATTGGTCTTACATCTTCGACAATGACCAGAAATAGTAAAATACGACTCTCCTTATTATAAGCTAATCGTCGTATTTGTAGGGGCACAGCACTGCTGTGCCCCTACCGTTTGTGTGTTCATTTAAC
>CAZZYE010000970.1:0-3427 GCA_964658145.1 uncultured Stigonema sp. | reverse complement strand
GTTCGCCCGTACAGTAGTTAGTGGTTTTTTTGACAACCAACAACCAACTACTAACTACTAACAATTGTTTCAACATTCTATCCACTGATTACACACCTGTTTGAAGTTAAGTATAGTTATACTAAGATAACTATCAATCCCATGCTAAAAAGCAGGGGCGAACAGTAAGACATTATTGGTAAGGTTTTTCATGGCGGATCAGTTAATTCGCGCCACAGCAGCTGAAGGCGGGATTCGTGCAGTTGGTGCAATCACCACACGTTTAACAGAAGAAGCAAAGGCTAAGCATCAGCTCTCTTATGTGGCGACAGCTGCGCTGGGTCGGACGATGACAGCAGGCTTGTTAATGGCTTCTAGTATGAAGCGATCTGGGTCTAGAGTCAACGTCCGCGTTAAAGGCGATGGACCTTTAGGTGGTATATTAGTGGATGCGGGCTTGGATGGAACAGTACGCGGCTATGTAGAAAACCCATCTGTGGAACTGCCTCCAAATGCCAAAGGTAAGCTAGATGTCGGTGGCGCAGTTGGTAATGGGTATCTTTACGTCGTGCGCGATGTCGGTTATGGCTATCCTTACTCCAGTACGGTGGAACTCGTTTCTGGTGAAATCGGAGACGACGTAACTCACTACTTGGTGAGTTCGGAGCAAACACCTTCAGCAGTTGTTTTAGGTGTGTTTGTGGGTGCAAGTGGGGTGACGGCAGCAGGAGGGTTACTCGTACAAGTGTTGCCCAAAGCAGCCAGAGACGAAGCCTTGGTTGAAACTTTGGAATCACGAGTAGCTGCTTTATCGGGATTTACGCCTTTGTTGCAAGCCGGGTTATCTTTGCCAGATATCTTTCAAAATTTATTAGGAGACATGGGGCTTGTTATCTTTCCCGAAACTCAAATGCTACGTTTTCATTGCCGTTGCTCTTTTGACCGCGTACTGGGAGCATTAAAGATGTTGGGAGAGGAAGAACTGCAAGACATGATTACCAAAGATAATGGTGCAGAAGCAACTTGCGACTTTTGCGGCACAGTTTACCAGGCAAGTAGCGCTGACTTGGCTCAACTCATTGATGATTTGCGTACAGATTCAGCTTCAGTGTAAAGTATAAAAAATTGCTTTTTATTTGGGAGATTGTATAGTAGCTATAGAATTATAAGATTGCAAAAAGTAGCTTTTTCGGTTTGGAGAAAGTTAGTACGCCAGCAACTATCGCTATTAAATTATTTTGGTGTGAGACATGACAAAGCGGGATATTCCAGAAAGCTGGTCACTAGCCAGAGCAAGAGATCCAGATGAAATTACGAGATTATCCCAAGGTCGGCAAAAGCCTGAAACTCATTCATCGGGTGTTCCTGCTACTGGTTCTACCTCCAAATTTGTGAAGCGATCAAAACAAAGCAATTCTGAACCACCACCTTTAAACGGTCAGTCACAAGGAACTCTCCAAGCCAGGAAAAATTATGGAAAATTACCCCGTTGGCTGACAAGCTGGATATTATGGGTGTTTTTATTAACCTTGGTTCCTGCCGGTATAGCATTAATGTCAATGTCGATGCTACTCAAGCTGCCATCCGCGCCAAATTGTCCATCGATTTTTTGGCCTTTGGCAAGTGCGTCGGTGCGGTTACACTGTGCTCAGTTGGCAGCTTCTAAGCAGACAGTGAACGACCTACTGCAAGCGATCGCCTTGGTGAAGAAACTGCCACCCAGTCACCCACTACGCGGAGAAATCGATCACTTTATAGAACAATGGTCGGGGGATATTTTGCAGCTAGCCGATCAGAGTTTCCAATCTGGGAAATTAGACGAAGCGATCGCGACTGCAGGCAAAATTCCGGAAGATGTCTCTACTTATAAATTGGTAAATGAGAAAATTACCAAGTGGCAATCAACTTGGTCCAAGGCAGAAGACATCTACAAGGAAGCGGAAGGAGAAATACGCGCAGAACAATGGCATCAAGCGTTTATGGTTGCTTCCAGATTGTTACGCATAAATAATAAGTACTGGACGGGTACTAAGTACGACGAATTAAATCAACTGATTATCAGCAATCGGGAAGATGGCGAGAAGTTGGCAAAAGCTCAAAGCCTATCTAAGAGTAGGGTAGTAGATAGTTTACTCAAAGCTATTAACCTAGCTGGAGCGATTGGGCAAAACAGTTACATTTATCAGAAGGCTCAAGAAGCGATTCCCGGATTTGGACGCAAGATGTTGGAATTAGCGCAGACAAAGCTGGAGCAACAAAATGCGGATGAAGCTATCTTGATTGCCCAAAAAATTCCTCCAACTACTGGGCTACACTTAGAAACCGAGGATTTTCTTACCTTAGCTGAGGCGGAAAGAAGTGCCTGGACAGGTAGTATAGCAGGTTTAGACGCAGCAATCTCTCAAGCTCAACAAATTGATTCTACAAGACCAACTTATGAAAAAGCGCAAAAACTGATTGCTCGTTGGCAGTTAGAAATTGAAGATGTTGCTCACCTGGAAAAAGCGCGATCGCTCGCCACCGGAGGAGCAATCCCCGATTTGACGGCAGCCATTAGCGAAGCTCAGGTGATCCCTGCTAGCAACCCCCGCGCCAAAGAAGCAAGACAAGAAATTGGTCAATGGGTTGCCCAGATACAGACAATCGAAGACCGACCTTATTTGGATCACGCTGATGAACTGGCGTTGGTAGAGGATATTAACGGATTGCAAGCAGCGATCGTCCAAGCAAGTCAAATCCGCCGAGGTCGTGCATTATACAAAGAAGCACAAGGCAAAATAGCGAATTGGACGGATAAAATTCAACGAATTCAAGACCAGCCCTACTTAGAACAGGCGCGAGAACTTGCTAATAGCGGCGATCTCCCCGCCGCCATTGCTACCGCTCAACAAATAACATCAGGGAGAGCGCTTTCGGGTGAAGCACAAGCGGCTATAAATGACTGGCGAGGGCAAATACGCGCTAGAGAAAACTGGAATAAAGCACGAGAAGTAGCAGTTGCTGGAACTCCAAATGCTTTAGCAGAGGCAATTCGGCTGGCGGATCGAGTGCCAAACAGTAGCATTCTACGCAACGATGTGAATGTAGCCCTTGACCAATGGAGTCAGCAATTATTAGACATTGCACACTCTCAAGGTGAGTCTGATGTTGTCAGGGCGATCGAGACAGCCAAGCTGATTCCAAGAGGTACTGCTGCTTACAGCGCGGCACGAGAGCAAATTAGGACTTGGCGAGAGCTTCTAAATCCTCAGCCTGCACCTAACACATTTCAGCCATCAACGACGAATGATGAGCCGGATAATCAGTAATATCATATCGGTAATGGGTAATTGGTAATTGATAATTGATAATTGGGATTTTGTTGACAGCTATTTTCAGTTAATTAGACCACAGTATAACCCTTCGGGTTCGCCAGTCCCCTACGGCGGGAAACCCGCCGTAGGGGCTG
>CAZZYE010000969.1:0-3434 GCA_964658145.1 uncultured Stigonema sp. | reverse complement strand
AGTTCATTTGTACTATAGCTAGCGATCGCTTCAGTGCCAGTTGCGTAAGTCCTGACCAAATTAAAAAGGGTACAACATGCTCATCTTTGATGAGGGTGGTGCTTCTAGGTGGCATTTTCCCGGACGCTGATTGCTGCAATACTTGCCAAGTGGCTGTCTCATACAGTACCAATGACACAGTAGGTAACCTGATATCTTGCACCTCCCTTGTGTTCGTGTAAGGTGGGCAGTGCCCACCCTACGTTCGGCAGAAGCTTTTTGTTGCTCTGCCGATCGCAACTTGACGGTGGTGCAAGATATTGAGTAACCAAACTAACGCAGGCGATCGAGGAAGCAATGGGAGATTATGACTGTAAAGGAAGTTAGCAAATTTTTAGCCATTGTTTTTATTGCCCTACTTTGTACTGTACTCGCACCGCCACTCGTCAATTTGTGGTTATCTTGGTACAACTCCTTGGGGAGTGCGATCGCCGTACTAATCGATTTAGTGCAGATTGGTTTTCTTGCTGTCCTCTTCGCCGGACTTCTGGTTCCCCTCCTCGCCTTGGACAGCGATCCTCTCGATCCCACCCTAGGAATATTACAGTCAGTTCCACAGCCAAAGGATATTGTCCGTTACGTCATTTACCTTGATAACATCACTGAAGCTTCATTCCAATACTTACCAGATTCTGAGGAGTTCAAGAACGAGTTAGCAGCAGCTTTGCCTGATAACATCATGATTATCAGACCGTACTCCAGTGTAGAGACGCGACGCCAGTCGCCTCAACGGGGGGAACCCCCGCACGGCGCTGGCTCAAATTTCGCGTCTCTACAGAGGTTGTCGGGAGGTAAATTATCTTACCCGAACCGGATTGCAAGTGGTATAGTTGGCGCAATGCTTGCCTTGACAATTAATATTCGCGATCTGCTCGTTGTGGCGATTTCTGCTGACCAACGCTACGGACGAATCTATAATCAGGGGAAGGCGCAGGTCATATACAACAGTCTCATTAACCACGGTTACAATCCCGGTAGCGGAGTGCCGATTACACTGATTGGCTTGGGCGGGGGTGGACAGATAGCAATGGCAGTGCTGACGGATCTCAAGCAGGCACTAAACGCACCAATTGAGGTTATTTCTTTAGCTGGTATCATCACTGGCAATAACAATGCATTGTTGGTAGAACATCTTTACCATCTGGTTGGTGACAAAGACCTAGTAGAACGCTTAGGTGTGATTTTGTCTCCAAGGCGCTGGAAGATATTCTTCTTATCCTACTGGAATCGTGCCAAACACATGGGCAAAATCAGTGTGATTTCACTCGGTCCAGTCGGTCATAGTGCGGGTGGCGGTCCATTGGATGCCAACCGATTCTTACCCGATGGTCGCAGCTATCTGCGCCAGACAGTTGAGATGATATCGAGAATTTTGCTTGGGGAGTTTCCCAACAATCAACAAACTGTTAAAACTAAGATTACCAATTACGAACGGTTTTTGCAAGCAGCGTTTAATCGACCAGAATACTATCCCTTAAGTCAGTCGGTAAACCCAGAGCTTTATCGACCAATCGCTTCTTGGATGGGACGATTAATTTTACCACCCCAGGAGCAACGCCAATTAGGTGTTCTGTTTGAAGTGCATCACGCAGATCCCGAACACGAAGATTTGGAGGGACTGGTCGTGTATTTGAAATGGATTGACGACCCCAAAGCCATATCGGTTCAGTCCATGAAAAAGGATGTTCACTTCAGCGAAGAAGCACTTTACAACTACAAACAGGGTAAAATCGAGCCAACTCGCGTGAATCATTGGCGACAGGTGACTCCGTTGGAGTCGCTGGCTGGTTCCAGACCCAATGATGATATGATTGTTATTTTGCATGACCCGGTGGTGGTTGAGCGTGGGGAGACTCCTCAAACCCTTAGCCCTTCACAGACAACTGTCATTTACATTACCAGTGAACCTGTTCAAATTTCTGGACGCTTTTATGGGTTAGTGAAGTTTTTGCAGCCCATCCAACCAGGCAGCGAACAGTTCCGAGTAGTTCATTTCAATCGGGCTTCCAGTCAGTTTGACGGAGTTGAGGAAGTCGTGCGAATGCCTGAGGTGATTCCCTTTGAGAACGTAATTTACCCCTCAACCAGCCGCGATATCGAAAAGTCTCCCCTCAATGTTACTGGCTGGTATATTTACGGTGCAAAAAATGCGAACAACATGTTTGTTGTGCAGGCGCTCGCCCCTCGTGCCTTATTGCGACTCCAACCCCAACAGGTGATTTTTGGCAAAAAACCAGCCATTGAATATCTCAAAAAACGCTCTTGGCACGATATTACCACGCACAAAGGACAAATACAATCTGTGCTTTTGAGTCAGAAAGGCTGGGATATGCAGCAAGCTGTGTCTCATTGGCGTGAGGGTGACCGTGCCTTGCTTATACATGTTTATGGCGGTATCGGCGGCAAAAAACGCGAAGCCGCAGCTAATTTGCCGATCTACTTTGGTCATTTCGCTTATGGGGTGGCACAGGTAGTGCGGGAACCCTTGACAGGTGAGTTGCGCTTTGATATTGAGTATCACCAAGTTTATTGCCACAACGGTGATGCACTAATTGCGGGTACGCTGTCTTGGACCCGTTACATGGGCGATCGCCAGTTTGGTTGGTTGGGAATTCGTCCCGTTTCCGACATTTTAATCAAGTTAGATGCGGTCACTCAAGACTACGAAGTTGATGGAGTGAAGCACTCACCATTGAGAGTTCTCATCCGTCAACTTGAAATTATGACAGCGCGTTACCGAATTGGGGATGGCACAGGTGTCACCTATGTTGGTCCGGCAAACAATTGCGCCCAAGATTCTAACCAAGCATTGTATGCAGCAATTAAAGCTATCCAAGTTGCTATCCAATCCCGTCCTACAGATCTCCCGTTTGCCATCCAATCCAATCCGCAGTTTAAAGATTGGTTACTTTTCCATCCCGAACAAGCCACCTACTTTAAACAGATTGTAAATTTAGGCACATCTCTCAAGCATGAGCTATTGCCTTTTGGGGTAGCACGAGCTGACTGGCAAAACTCTATTGAAGACTTGGGGAGTTCTCTAGAGGACAGTCCTCTAAAACAACTTTTCACAGCTTTATTGAGTTGGCGAACCATCCTGCCTCACAAGGCAAGCGATACGGTTACGGAGATATTTATTAACCAAGGGGCGTCTGTATGGATACTTAGTACCAGTCAGGTAGGCAACTCAGATCCTGATATTGCCGCGATCGCTCCCTTCACCTTTTAGCAGCTAATGAGTTTTAATTGTTAGTTGTTGATTGTTGATTGTTAATTGTTCTATTAACCATTAACTATGAACAATTAACAACTAACCTTTTTACACGTCCGGGAAGAGAATTTGTCTAATCTTCTCTACGTCAGATGCTGCTACTGTCACAATGGCTCGTTTGTAT
>CAZZYE010000968.1:0-3437 GCA_964658145.1 uncultured Stigonema sp. | reverse complement strand
CCCCCTACTCCCTACTCTCTACGCCCACCGACTTAGTTGCAAACGTCCCTGTTCCAAAACTTTAGTATAAAGCTCTTCCAACCGAGTCATATTACTGCTAATGGTATAGCGATCTAGTATCCGCTTTCTTGCTTTGTGTCCAAGCAGGGTTGTTAACTCTGGATGGTCTTGGAATAGTGGCAATAGAGTTCTCAATTGAGCACGCACAGTTTTTGTGTTAAGAATTACACCTGCTCCCTTTTCCAAGACCTCTCCATCAGCACCCACGTCTGTAGCTAAACAAGCAATCCCACAGGCCATTGCTTCTAATAGAGACAGGGACAACCCCTCTACTATTGATGGCAGAATAAATACATCTGCCCCTTGTAAAATTTCGATACGTCGGCTTTCATCAGCAACAAATCCCAACCAGATGATGCCGTATTCTGCACCATAAAACGGTTCTAACGAGGACTTTAATGGACCATCGCCAACAATCAGTAACTTGCTTCCTGGTTCCATTTCTGCCTGCTTCCATGCACGAAGCAGGGCTTCAACGTTTTTTTCTGGGGCTATGCGACCTTGGTAAACAAACAAGCGCGAGGCTTTAAATTCTGCTTTAACGTTAGAAGGGGCTGGACAATATTTTGTCGGATCAACCCCGTTAGGAATGACAGCAATATTTTCTGACCGCAGACCCAAGCGTACCATCAATTCTCGTTGAATTTGGGAAAATACAATCACACGATCGTAATTACCCAAAAAAGGCGCATAGAGTTGATAAGCCAACAGTTGTGTTCCCGATAACAGTTTTGCTCCTTTGCCCGCAAACGGTGTATGGAAAGTAGCAATTAGGGGTAAATTCAGTTGGTCACAGATTTCCGGTAAAACAAAGTCAAGGGGAGACAGGGTGAGGGAAGCATGAACTATATCTGGCTTAATGCGCCGCAGGGACTGGGTTAGAACCTTGGTTGCTTTGAAAGCCGGAATTGTGTAAACCTGGGACTTGTAAATGAAGGGTAAGGAAACTTCTTGGCAATTTGGCCAGTTATCCAGTTTGGATTCTTCTTGGGCAAAGTGGAGGAAGCTTACTTGGTGTCCTCGGTCTAATAAGGCATTTGTAATTTCTCGACTATAAGTGACGTTACCGCAAAAGGGTGATTTTTTTCCAATCCAGGCTATACGCATTCTTTATAAGCTTTCAGAAAGGCGGGTTGATTTTATTAGCTTTTTGTCCTTTGTTTTTTGTTTTTTGTTCTGTAGGACTGGCTGGTTTTCAGTAATTGCATACAAGAACCCCAATAACCAATGGAGATGCATTGGTTATGTTTGACTCCATTGCATCTATAGACTTATTTATTGTCTTTCTAAGTTGTTAATTTTTTATATTTTAATAACAACTTATAGGAACAGAATAAATAACATCTAACTTAGGTTAGATTCATCCCCAGCAAATACGTGAGAATTAAACTACTGCTAATTTTACCACGAAAACACAAGCTTTCAGTAGTAAATGAGAGAAGACTTTAAGGTAATTAATCATCAAGGACGATTTTCTCCTACTTATTTTGAAGAGTTATACCTGATTAATAGACCACCTGAAAAGACGATCGCAGCTAATCCCAAAAATACAGTCTGTAATCCGACAAAGGTTTCGATGACACCTGTTAATGCCAAGGGCAAGGAGAGGGCAATATTAATTACGTTATTTTGCAGACCAAAGACTTTGCCACGCATTTCCGGCGGAGTTTCTGTTTGGATTGTGGTTTGCATAGGGATACCCACTAATGCCCCAAACACACCTAATAGGGTCACCAACAGCAGAACAAGCCAAAGCTGTTTAGTAATTACCGCCAAACCTATAAGTGATGCTGTCATACCCATAGATCCATACAGACTTAACTTAGTATAGGAGAAACGTTGACCAAACTGAGCCAGAAGCGTTGCCCCAATAGCGATGCCAACGCCGCCGGCTGCAAGTAAAAAGCCGAATTGGGAGGCTTTCAAGTTAGGAATTAATTCTGCCATGCGAACGGCTAAAACGGTTAATGCCGCAAATACGGAGAACAAGATGATCAGTTGGATTAAAGCATTGCGGAGGCGATCGTTGTCTTTGAGATAACGTAGACCATCGCGCAAGTCAGTAAAAATATGGGGAGATTCTTTCTCGCTTTGGAGAGGTTTTTCGTTAGTGACAAGGAGCAACAAAATTATGCCCGCGATCGCATAACTGCCACCTACCACAAGTTCCTTACCTAGTTCGCCGTCACCACCAAGTTGCTGCCAAAGGCGATCGGCGATCGCTAACAGTGGTTCTCCGACAGCAAACCCGATAATCACACATGCCATCATCGTCGTTGTGTAAAGAGAGTTAGCCGAGAGCAAATGCTGCTCTTTCACCACTAAAGGAATTACCGCCTGTTCTGCTGGTGCAAAAAACTGCGTTAGCGTAGAAACTAAAAAAGTAACGATAAGAATAATGCCAAAACCCACTGGCAACACTCCCACTGGTTGCCAATCATGAGTCAGCCACAAAAGCAGGGGAATTATCAAAACCAAGATCCCGCGCCAAACGTTGGTTGCTACTAGTACTGTCTTTTTCGACCAGCGATCTACAAACGCACCAGCAACTGAACCGAATAGCACTGCCGGAATAGTAAAAGCAATCATCAGCACCGACACCCAACCACTTATGCTTTGATCGCTTCCTTGAAACTGAGTGTTAATCAGGGCAATCATCAGCACTAAATACACCTTATCTGCTAGTTGGCAGAAGAGTTGACCACCCCAAAGAGCCAAGAAGTTGGGGTTTTTCAATACTGGCCAAAAACCCTGTTGTAAATCACCTGATGTGGCGACCTTTGAAACTGAGAGCTTAGTATCCTCCGTTCCATCTACTGTGGCAGTAGCTACTTGCTTATTCTCCTCAGAAACATCACTAAAGGTTGATTGCTCGTCGGATTTTTTTTCAGACTGATTGGTAACATCAGTTTTTGGTATTTCCGATGTCCAATTTTCATCAATCTGAGAAACGTCTTTTGCCGACATTTCTTGGTAGTTCATATTACTAAGTGTGCATTTGGGAACCGCACTTAAATGGTTGTTCAGTTTAGGCGACGTATGTGCCCTATGCTGTTTTTTGATGTAGCTTGGTGACAATGGCAGGATTTTTGGATCCCGATCAGACGGTTGCATCATGGTTGGCAGCAAAATAAGAATCGATCAAGGTAGCGGAGCGAATAGGGCGTCCAAAATGATACTGAGCATAAGAGCGCAAAACTTGCTCAACAGATAACCAGCCTGACATGGCTGCATCTTGCATTATCTCTGGTTGCGACAACTGCTGAAGTATAGCAAGTTCTGTAGCATTCAGACGGCTGGAAAGTACTGGTATTTCTTGTCGATGGACAATGGTTTGGTAACCGGAAAGCTTCTCTTTCACAATAGCAGGGGAAGAT
>CAZZYE010000967.1:0-3437 GCA_964658145.1 uncultured Stigonema sp. | reverse complement strand
CTTACACTCTTCTTCAGACTTATCGGGAAATAGCTCAGGTGCGATCGCCGTTGCTAACTCCCAATGTTCTATAGACAGGTGGTACACTAACAGGTCAGTTTGAGCGTTCCAAAGCGGTAGCTTTATCTCAGGGTATCCCCAGCTTCCTCCGATAAGCGGCGCCCGTTTGTGTGCTGTTGAGATGGCGATTTCTCCACTTGCAAGCCAATAGCGACCCTGATTGGGGGGTGTTGCTTCCGCCAAGGATGATCCAGCACTTATTTTGGTTTGTACCAGGTACGGTAACAGTTGTCGCAGAGTATGACCTTTTTGTGAGCGTAACTCGGTGCTAGTCTTGAAGAAAATTAGCGCTTGTCGCTTGTAAGCCATGCGTTGTAAGTAATCATCTAGTTTCGGTATCCGAGAAAGCCACGGCATCAAGTCAGAAAGGCGGATTTGAGCAACAAAACCAGCACTAGCAGCGATCGCCTCGTAAGGTAAAGGTTGATTGCAGAAAAAATGGTCTGCCCCAAAGGTTTGCTGTTCCAAAAGCAATTGAGTTGACACGAACTTTCCTTGAGTTGCATCAAACCCAAGCAGTCGCACTCGACCTTGGCAAACTAAATAAAGAAAATTGCTGTCTGCTTCTGTTTCCCTATCTGGACTGTAGCTAGTCAAATTGTCACCCAGTTGAAACTCACGAACAACACAAATTTGGCTTAAATCTGATGCTAGGCTCGTATCTTCTGCAGCTAGCCTCAAAAGGTTGAAGCTAGCCGCATCTGTAGTGGGAGACTGCTGATTGCTGGTAGGATTACGCTCTCCCTGACCTTTTAACGACGAGAAGAAGTTCATCGTTTCATCTTTGATGTTTGGGTAAGCTTGTTAAATTTTTTGAACCGTACACTTGCAGTGTAAAAACCTGAATCTGTGGTTTAAATCCGACAAGGTCACAACTTTAAAGATATTTTTTTGATAAAACTCTGACATTTAACAGTGCTTTTGCGATCAAGTTCTTGAGAAATCATTTTTTTAGCTAGAAAATTGTTAATGGTGGACATACACTTATTAATGATTGTTTTTGTAGCTACAGCTATTAGTCTTTGAATTTTTCAAAAAACAAACCCCTACCCCTAAGCCTTGAAAACTAAGGGCTGTATGATTTGTTGCATAGCTTGTCCCAAAATTTATTTCTGGAACCACAGTCTAAGTCTGTAACAACAGACTGGAAAACATATTATATGTCAGTCCTTACGGACTAAAGCAATAGGGTACACAGCCCCTAGTGACTACAGCAATCAGGTGCGTAACCCCCTATTGACTAGTAACTAAATAAACTGTCCAAATTGCCATCGCCCTGAGGTAAGTACTGGCGCGGAAGGTCCCAGATGCGGTGATACCTTCGGGTGTGCGGAATTGTAGCCCATTGTCGTAAATTTGCTGCACCACAGCTTGTGTCAGCCTAAATCCTTCATCCTTCATTCCCATTTGCACAAGAAAAGCTGCTATCCCAAAGTTTATCCCCGTCCAAACTTCTAAGGGATGGGTAGCTTTCGGGTTTTCCGCCGAACCATCAGGACGAACACCGTTAGCCGCACCGAACGTACCATTGTGAAATTTTAGGAAGCAAGCATCGTAAACAGTTTTGATCGCGATCAGCGCACACTCTTTTGGTACAATATCCGGCAATCCCAGTAGACCAGCATAAAATTGTCCACACAACTGATCTGCCATCACCACATCAGATCCACTCTCACTATCAAGTCGGTAGTATTGCCCATTCCACAGTTTTTCTTGGTAAACAGGTCGAGATTGTTCCAACCAACTTTCATAGATAGATTTTTGAACCGCCAAGACGCCAAGGTCGCCAAGGTTTTTCTTGGCGTTCTTGGCACGGCAGTTCAGATCGCCGGAAGCCGGCGCTCTGCCTGCCTCGTCTTGGCGGTTTAAAACCTCACAAATCGCGATCGCCGCCTCCAAAGCCGCCAACCACAACCCACCACAATAAGCACTCACACCATGCAACCGCCAATCATCAAAGGTTTGGTCAGGCGCACCGGAATTTTCAGGAATACCATCCCCATCTTTGTCAAAAGTCTTGAGGTAGTTCAGCGTTTGAACAATAGCATCCCAGCAGTCAGCCAGGAATTCCACATCAGTTGCACCTGTCAGGAGAAAGTCTCGGTAAACTTGCAACACAAAGTCACAGCCTAGATCCTTCCACAAATTGCAGTCTTGATAGCTGGTGTAGTTAGTTTTCTCCCAGACATGTTCATTTGGTGCGCCCAAGTCATGGGGTGTTGCGCCTGCGGCTTTGCGGATAGCGGTTGGACTTTGGGCACCGCTAATGTAGTAGTAACCAATCACACGGGGAGTATGGTCACTGGTAGGTATTGCCCGTGCAAAAGCACGAATTACCGACTTTTCCAGTTCTGGAAATAGCATCAATAAAGCAAAAGAACCGTATAACCGCACATCTAGGCTTTCGTACCAGCGGTAATCCAAGCATTCTAGTACAGCAAACTGACCGAATGGGTCGCGAAGGTCAGCCGCACTCCAGAGTGTACCCCCGCAGGTGAGGTTGTAAAGCTCATTAAACAGAGCCATTTTGAACCAAGAGGGCAAGTCTTGACGGTCAAGAATGGGTTGTTGCCAAGATTGGATTTGAGAAAGCCATGTATGATATTCTCTCAAGGCAGTGGATGCGATCGCCCAAGCATTGTTACCACTAGTACCAAAAAAATCGGTATACCTACGGTAGTAGTTAATTCCGGCGGCAAATTCTGTCACAGGAAAATCCCAACTGAGGACAAAGGGAATTTCCAGAGTTTCTCCTGGCTGTAGAGTAAAACGGAGGGCGATCGCTGCTCCTATTTGTTCACCTTCCACTGCTGGTGTTTCATCTACACAATTCGGCAAAGAACCGTCTTTCCCAAAGTTTTCCCATGTATCTGCACCCGATCCACTTGGGTTCCACCGGGTGTGATAAATTACTTCTACCTTGGGATTTTTCTTGGTAGCAATGCACCATTGTCCCTCGCCTTCCGGCAAAGGTTCATCGATATCAACCCGACCTAAGACACAGCCAATATATTCAGAATTTTCAACTAGTCTGTTAAAATTATTTTGACTTTCACCCAAGCGCGGTTGGTACTCATACACTGGGCTACCATCATCCCGCACCCGCACTTGGGGAGATTTAAAGGCATTGGTAAACCAGCCTACCATATTTTGCCAAGTAAGCATGATGCTGAGAGTCAACGAAGCATCCGTGGGATTGTGAGCATTCCAAAGAAATACTGCTACTGGGTAGCTACTTTCTTGGTAATTGTCAGCCCAAATAGGAGAGAACTGCTCACAAGTTAACTGTGCTTGAAATACCCCTTCATAGACAAACCAACTGCGCGGGTAGAGAGCGTGGTAGCTTCCTGTGCAGGATGAGGGGGATGAGGGGGATG
>CAZZYE010000966.1:0-3443 GCA_964658145.1 uncultured Stigonema sp. | reverse complement strand
TATATTAAGGCTTTAATTCCCCTTTGGATCTCAAAATAAGCGAACGTACAGTAATGAGTATATAGAGATGGTCTTTGATGCGTATCGTTCGAGTTATATAAGCTTGAGTAAGTTGGCAGAACTATTAGAAATTACTTTGGAAGAGGCAAAGGATGAATTAAAAGCTAGAGATATTCCTATTAATCTGGGTGTCAATTCTGAGTTAGAACTTTTAATGGATATTGAGAACGCTTAACAATTTAATGTGAAGATTGAACGGAAAAATTCATAGTGAAATCAAAAAGTACAGAACCAGAGGCATCGCCAATAATTTTTGCTAACACTGTACTGAGTAATTTTGCTCTTGCACAGGTTTTCTATATCCTCTAAAGGCTCTACCCGTGTAGAGCCTTTGTTGGTAAGGCTGTTTAACGCGAAATCGAAGCAGGAATTAACAGTGCTTCTACATCTGCTAAAAAAGCAAAATCGAACTAAGCTACGGGAAATTAATTTCTCAATCCATAATATTTAATGGTGTTGGCTGATGACAATTGACTAAATTTGATATTCTATTTATAAATCTCCTCTCTCCTAATCAAGCCATGCTGGATGAAACCACTTTAGAACAACGGCTAGTAAGTCTTGAACAGACAGTAGCCGAACTTAAGCGTCAGATGTCGGTAGTTCCTACAACCAATAATTGGCTGGAAAAAGTCACGGGTTCTATTTCTGACGAGCAAACTTTTCTCGAAATTTTGGAGTATGGTAAATCTTTGCGTTACGCAGATAAACCCGCAGACGAGACGAGCAAACCAGCGTGAAGTACCTGTTTGATACTGACCATATTAGTTTTTTACAACGACGTTCGGGTTCTGAATACGCAAATTTAGTGGCTCGAATCGCTACATCCTCACCCGCAGATTTTACATTTTCTGTTGTTAGCCTTCACGAGCAGGTTCTCGGTGCAAATGCTTTTATTAATCGTGCTCAAACATCGGCTGGTACAATTCGAGGATATAATACACTGCTAGAAATTCTTCAAGGTTTCTCTGTTGCTCCAGTTTTACCATTTGACGCAGGAGCCGCAGCAATCTTTGATGGACTAAGAGCGCAACGTGTTCGTATCGCTACAATGGACTTACGAATCGCATCAATTGCTCTTGCAAGGGGTTTGATTTTGTTAACCAGAAATAGCCGTGATTTTAACCAAGTGCCAGGTTTAATTAGCCAAGATTGGACTATTGACTGTTGACTATTGACTGATGGCTTTCGACAAGGTAAACGAAAACGATCGCCCCTAGCCCGACGACTGCGGGAACTGTCGCTACAGTCCAAGCAATCTTTGTTTGCACGCGGTTCCACGTTGATAATGCTGCGTTCTCGTGCAAATCTTAACTGATGGCGCAGTTGAACTTCTGGTTTATACAGCCCTGTAAACATCATCATGAAATCGTTAACAGCTTGTTCGGCGGACTTGACGTTAAGTGTGATGACGCTGGGTTGAGCAATATCTTCATCTTCAACATACCGCTGATTTCGGCGTTCCACTTCACTTAAGCTTTCTTGTTGCAAACGACCAGGCGGAATCAATTCATGACAATGCAAGCAACCGCCATAAGCATAAGGAAGTACGGGGCGAGTCGCAGTAAAAATATCGCCAACTTGCTTTGAAAGCTTATCGACAGGAACTTTAGCACCAATCTGAATCCCAGGAATCAGGTACTGATGCACCAGCGCGTTAAAAACCAGACGGCTTTGCATGGAGTCCGCAGCCAAGAACAAGAAATCGGTGTCCACTAGCAACTTTGCGATCGCTTCATCAACGATGTTCCCCACAACTGCGTCGTAGCGGATTGACGGATTCGCTTGCTTGGCAACCTTGCGGGCGACATGGACTTTACGAACTGCTAGCCGAAACCCAAGTTTTTGCAACCAGGGAATGGGCTGTTTGGTTAATGTCGCCATTGCATCCCAATGCGTTGCGCCAACAATACGGGGGAGATTGGTTAAATCAACTCGGTCAAAGTCGATGGCGACGATATGTCCGACTCCCAAACGGGACAACCATTCATTAATTAGCGAACCTCCCCCGCCAAGCCCAATAATTCCCACCTTTAAATTGGAGAAAATTTCTTGCCCAACATCGCCAAACATTCGTGCATGGCGGTCATACATCGGGTTGGCGACACGCGATGCCTGCGGCGGGCTATGCCAACGCGGTTGAGGAGAGGGATAAAGTCGGCGGATATGCGAACCAATGATAGTCATGTGGTCAAGTTGAAACCGACCTGAAGGAGTCCAAATATCTCCGGCTACGGCGTTTTTGGCAAACACCAGCGCCCCCACTGGTCCACCACGGGTAATATCAAGCAGCGCCGGATACCCTCGTTCGTGGGATGCCAGATCATCACCGGAGAAGCAAACCTCGTCCCTACCGCCATGACAATGTACGGCGATGTAACAGAGGTTCTGTTCTGCACAATAGCCTGATATTTCAGCAACAAACTTTGCTGTCAGCGCCCGGTAGCCCCGCGTACCAGGTACGTAGTCAATCCCGTCTCGTGCTAAGAAAACTTCTCGCGCCAGCAGGCGAGTGCTACGATATAAAAGGAAAAGTCTGTCTATGAGGTTGATGATGGAGGCGAAGATCGAGACAAGTAACCGACGTAAACCGTTGATTGTTGCTGGAATTGTCCTGGGTATAGGTCTTGGAGGGTTCTTAGATGGCATTTTACTGCATCAGATTCTCCAATGGCATCATATGTTGAGCAGCGTTCTACCGCTAACATCAGTCTCTAATATAGATGTGAACATGATCTGGGACGGCTTGTTTCATGCCTTCGACTGGGTGATGACTGTGGTTGGAGTGGTGTTGCTGTGGCGGGCTGGACAGCATAATGATGTTCCTTGGTCATCAAACATCTTCTTTGGGTCATTGATCTCCGGTGCTGGATGGTTCAACTTGGTTGAAGGAGTGATTGACCACCATATTCTCGGTATCCATCATGTGAAACCAGGACCGAATCAGCTAGTCTGGGATTTGGGATTTCTTGCCAGTGGTCTGCTTCTGATTGGGGTTGGCTGGTTAATGTCACGGATAGAAATGAAACCACAGATAAACACAGATACTTCATCAGTGTGAATGTGTGTTTTCTTGTTCCTACGCAAAGTGTACCGAACACAGCCCTAGAGGCGGCTGTGGTTAACAGGTAGTCCTATGGTGCGTTACACTTCGTTAACGCACCCTACAACTTTAACTAGTACATGACGGCGGAAATAAAGCTACCATACCCTGCGGGAAGCCCTGACGCTCGTTCCTCGCTACCGCTGACGCCGGAGTATCGGCTAACGCTTCGCTAAAGCTAACGGGTTCGCAGTCGCCTCTGTCGGGAAACCCTCCTGCAGCGCTGACTCACCCCTGCGCGTCTACGGAATTGCTAGAAAGCCTGCAACTCAAGCTTTTT
>CAZZYE010000965.1:0-3445 GCA_964658145.1 uncultured Stigonema sp. | reverse complement strand
GGTTAGAGATGTCTGGCGATCGCAGCTTGATACAGCCCTTAGGAGTAAAATGAACCCAATAATCCCTCATTTTGCCAAATTAGCAAATTCAAAGAGTTACAATTAACAGAAAAACTTTAATTTTCAATAATTATACTTTTCCTACTTTTCCTACTAAAAATTTTTTCTAGTATTAACAAAGTGAAAAAATATGAACAAACGAGTAGATGAGTTGAAAATTTTAAATTTTTAATGTAAGGTAATAAATATCTTAATTAAATCTAGTTTTTGTTCGAGTTATGAACGAACCAAAATCAGATATAAGCTGAAATTTGACAGCAAACAGAATTGTTATGTGCAGGGTGAAAGTTACCTGTCAAGGTATGGGCAATGGGGTTGAATGAGTTTGGAAATCAAGGAAAAAATTTCCATTCTTTCATCAAGTTTCCCTAAGTTCGCCATCAGGGAGAGCGCTACGAAAAGATAGAAAGAGGTAGTTGTGCCATTCGGTCATGAACTGTTTCAATGAGTGTCCGAAATTGTCGAACGTACCTCTAAATTTGAGGAGAAATTTATTCCATAAATCAAAGGCTCTGAGATAAAACATGAAACGTCTTGTTGTATGTTGTGATGGAACTTGGCAACAGCTAGCTAGTCCTTGCCCAAGCAATATAATTAAGCTTGCTCAAACAGTGAAACCGATCGCCAGTGATGGGACTGCACAGATCGTGTTTTATGACGAGGGAATTGGAACGGATAATCAGGCTACTAAGCTTATGGGCGGTGCCACCGGACTAGGGATCGATAGAAATATACAAGATTGCTACCGTTTTCTGAGTCTCAACTATGTTCCTGGCGACGAAATATATCTGTTCGGTTTCAGTCGAGGTGCTTATACAGTAAGGAGTCTAGCGGGGATGATCTATTGCTCCGGTCTGCTTGATCGCTCTCATATTACCAAAGCACCTGAAGCTTACGATCTTTACCGTAACCGAGACGTGAAACCAAAGGATCAAAAAGCAGTTGATTACCGCGATCAATACGGCGATCGCGTCCCGATCACCTTGCTCGCTTGTTTCGACACCGTTGGCGCCCTTGGTATTCCCGGTATACCCGCCTTCAAGCAGTTTAGCGAACAGATCAATAAGAGGTATAAATTCCACGACACCACTTTAAACAAGTGTATACAGAATGCATTGCATGCTGTTGCGATCGACGAAATCCGCGAAATCTTCGCTGTGACGCCGATGAAGAAAAACCCTGATGCTGAGAACCAGAGAGTTCTTGAAGTTTGGTTTCCCGGCGAACATGGCTGTGTCGGCGGTGGAACGGACGAGCACAAGGGGTTATCAGACGCCGCCTTGCAGTGGATGATGGATTCAATCGGTATCCTGCAATTGGGGCTGGACATCGATCCAAGCGTCATTCCGGGGGGAATCAAGCCTGATTATAGCTGCCATTTTAAGAACAATCCTGGGTTATTCAAATTGGCAGGAATCAAGCTGCGCGAGGTAAGCGATCGCATTGACGATCTTCACGAAAGCACGATCAAGCGTTGGCAAAGCCTAAATGACTACCGCCCCAAGAATTTAGAAAGGCTTGCGGACAAACTTAATTTAAAGTGAAGCGGACTCTTAAGACGAGATCCTCCTCTCTAGATTGAACAGAAGCAATCAAATCTACAAACTCGAAGAATCACCAAACAATTATGGCAACGAAAAGAGACACATCCAGAGACGGGTTCAAAAACAAACTCGAGACTTTTGCTTTAACTGGCTTGAAGCCGATCTGGAACTTTATTCAAAGCAACGATGGTCTCAAAAAAAGAGTCAACAAAACTCTCATTAATAACGCCATCTTAAAAATTCCAACTCGTCCCTATGCGTTTAGTACGAAGTCTCCCTACACCTCTTGGGAGTCATTAACAGAGCGAAACTATTCAGGACTGCATTTACCACCTGTTGATTGGAAACCTTTAACCGATAAAAACTATCTAGGATTTAATTTAGCTCCGACTGAAAAGTTTGAAAAAAATCTTCCTCCCGTTGAGGATCTGGCAGTCTTGTATAAGAAAACCGGAGATACTCAATACTCGCCAAAATCCTCTCTGCTGTTCCCATATTTTGTCCAATGGTTTACCGACAGTTTTCTGCGAACAGATCGCCAAAATCACCTCAAGAATACTTCCAACCACCAGATTGATTTGTGTAACGTCTATGGGTTAAACCCAACAATTACTCACCTGCTGAGATCTCATCAAGGGGGCAAGCTAAAAAGCCAAATTATCAATGGGGAAGAATATCCTCCTTTTTACTATGATGAAAATGGACAAGCTAAAGAAGAATTCAAAGGAATGCCTCATGTCATAACCAATGAATTCGTTCCCAAATCCGAGTATTTCCCCCAAGATAAAAAACAAAAGTTATTTGCTATGGGGGCAGAATTAGAACGGGTAAATGTGCAAATTGGCTATGTAATGCTGAACGTTCTTTGCTTAAGAGAACACAATCGCTTGTGCGAAATATTGGCAAAAAATTATCCGACTTGGGATGATGAACGCCTTTTCCAAACAGCCAGAAATATTGTCATGGTTGAGATGCTGAAGATTGTGCTTGAGGATTATATCAACCATATTACTCCCTATCACTTTCAATTCTTCACCGACCCCCTAGCATTTACTAATGAAAAATGGTATCGCCAGAATTGGATGGGGGTAGAATTTACCTTAGTCTATCGTTGGCATAGTATGCTGCCCGATACTCTCATTCATGACGGCAAAGAAATGTCTATGCCCGACTCGATGTGGAACAATGAAATGATTATCAAAAAGGGTTTGGGAGCGATATTTGAGGAAAGTTGTTCCCAGCCAGCAGCGCAACTGAGTTTATTCAATACGCCTGATTTTCTACTTCCCACCGAGTTGGCAAGTATTCGTTTAGGTCGCGGCGCAAAATTAAGAAGTTATAACGATTATCGTGAGATGTGTAAATATCCACGGGTGACCGATTTCAATCAGATTAGTGGCAATGAAAACGTTCAAAAAGAACTGAAACGATTGTATGGTCATGTAGACAATATTGAGTTCTATGTAGGAGTATACGCAGAAGATCTGCGGAAAAATTCC
The DNA here is from genome assembly GCA_964658145.1 of uncultured Stigonema sp. Classification (GTDB taxonomy): domain Bacteria; phylum Cyanobacteriota; class Cyanobacteriia; order Cyanobacteriales; family Nostocaceae; genus Stigonema. Next base: position 342 of record CAZZYE010000965.1, on the reverse strand, counting down.
GCCTTACCGCCTTTAGTGGGACGACTGATTGGAATTGATGCCTTTTCACAAGCTTTTACCAATCCTTTGTTAGCAGAAAATGTCTTCAATCCAGAAACTTTTTCACCAGTCGGTTGGGAGGAGATTCAGAATACAAAAACCCTCGACCAAGTGGTGCATCGCAATATTCCTGAAGGTAAAAAGTATCGAGTTTCTTTTTATCGCGAAGATTGGCAACCAGTTTGATGAGATAATGAATTTGGGTGTGTTACGAATAATAAAACACACCCTAATACGGTTCAGTTAAAGCTTTGATCCCCCCTAGCCCACGCCAGTCGCCTACGGAGGGAAACCCTCCTCATG
>CAZZYE010000964.1:2541-3445 GCA_964658145.1 uncultured Stigonema sp. | reverse complement strand
CTAGTGCATAGTAAAAATGCTAAACTTGAATTAAGCTAAAAATATCATTCCTTTCGTTTAGATAAATTAAAGTTGCATGGGCTGTTCAAAAACTTGAATTGGGTTGCTTATATTGCAGGTCGGTTTAAGAAAGAGTATATAATTACTCTTTCTTACTCAAAGCGTCTTTATTTAGTTGCTAACTGCTTGGGCAGTTTCATCTTCACCGTCTTACATGCAAAAAAACCCAATATTAACAAAGAGAGCCTATGCTCCCTAGCATTTTCAAAATTTAGTTGTAAAGACGCAAGTTTGAAGGCAACACGACCACCTCAGTTTTGTTCAGGGTGCCTGTGACAACAAACCGATGTCTAGCTAACTCTGAAGGCTACGGGGTTTTTCTTGTGATTACTATTTCGCTTCGTCCTCTGGGACGCAATTGGGGTACAATCAGTTTTGCCTCAACTCTATATCTTTGTCCAATATTAGATTTACTGTTGGCGGAGATTCCTGCAAAATTGCAAGCAGAGCTGCGACTAGGACTTCAAGAAGCCTTAGTAAACGCAGCTAAACACGGCAATAATCTAGATCCTGGTAAAAGAGTACAAGTTCGTTTTTCCTTAATAGATAATCAGTATTGGTGGATCATATCAGACCAAGGCGGAGGCTTTAGTCCTTCATATACTGGTGGCGATATTGCTCCCGAAGAATGCTTACCGCCTGATGAGGCAGAAAGCGGTCGTGGTTTATCTATTCTTCACCAAATTTTCGATCAGGTTGAATGGAATAGAAGAGGCACAGAGTTAAGGCTTTGTAAACAATTAGAGCATCGACCTCGGTTGGCTCTAAGACGGTAATGAGGGAGTGGGGAATAATTAAAAATGCAAAATTAAAAATTAAAAATAGAAGTTATTAATTTTTAATT
>CAZZYE010000964.1:339-2531 GCA_964658145.1 uncultured Stigonema sp. | reverse complement strand
CCCTACTCCCCCTTCTGTCCATGAGTCGGACAGGGAGGCGCAGAAATAGAGCGATCTAGCCAACCAGTTGCTTGCTGGAGTCTTGGCAAAGCTTCTTGTGATTCGTCTTTGAGAAGAAACACAAGGGCAGCAGCTGCTTGTTCACTTGCACGAACTTTGCGGTTAGACTTGAGGCGATGCCAATCGTTAGGAGAAATACTCAGCCTCTCCATCAGAGCTTGGGCTAGTTCAAGAGTACTAAATTCATTCAGTTGACTGGTTTTGGGCAGCTGAGTTGATTGAGACATGATATTAAGTCCTGAGCTAATGGCTAATAGCAATTAGCAATTAGCAATTAGCGATTAGCGATTGGTATTACATTTAATCTTAGTTTACAACTTGTAAATGAAGCCGCCATCTCAACCGTTAGAGCCATCTGGTGAGGAAAATCAGGAACGAGATTTTGAACAAGAATTAATGTCAGTAGAGCGTATTCTCCTGTCATTGAAAGAACGCTACACTCAAGTGCAAGCGGACAAGTCCCGTCAAGCAGAATTACAACAACGCCTGAAAAAACTACACTGCAATCAACATCCAGAAATGAAAGCCGAGTTAAGGCAAATTAAACAGCAGTTGGAAGTGCTAGAACTTAACTTAGAAAGTCAGTTATTTTCCTGGGGTAGCCTCAAGAAACCTTTCTGGCAAGCCGTCCGCTTTGGCGGATTGGGCGTTATCATAGGCTGGATATTAAAGTCTTTCACTGGATGATATGGGAAATCGACGGATTGCAGAAATATTGCGAAATGGTCAACCTGATGAGTCGCTTATAGTTCAAGGCTGGGTTCGGACAAAACGGGAGTTGAAAGGGTTCGCTTTTATTGAAGTCAACGACGGCTCATCCTTGGCTAATTTGCAAGTAGTACTCAATCAGGATTTGCCAAACTACGACGATATATTGAAAAAGCTAAATACCGGTGCTGCAGTGGAAGTGGCTGGAGTACTGGTGGCTTCTGTTGGTAAAGGACAGCGAGTTGAGTTGAAAGCCGAGAAGGCTTTCGTCCACGGGGAAGCTGATCCCGAGACTTACCCTCTGCAAAAGAAACGCCATTCCTTTGAGTTTTTGCGGTCTATTGGACATTTGCGAGGGCGTACCAATTCTTTTGGTGCAGTTTTCCGCGTTAGAAACGCCTGCGCCTACGCAATTCACCAGTTCTTTCAACAAAGAGGCTTTTTATGGGTACACACTCCCATTATCACGAAGAGCGATTGTGAAGGCGCAGGAGAACTTTTTAGCGTTACCGGTTTAGATCTCAAGAACATCCCGCGCACGGAAACGCAAGCGGTAGATTATAGCAAAGACTTTTTTGGTAGACCAACATACTTAACAGTCAGCGGTCAGCTAGAAGCAGAAGTCATGGCGATGGCTTTTAGTAACGTGTATACCTTTGGTCCTACCTTCCGTGCAGAAAATTCCAATACCTCCCGTCACTTAGCAGAATTTTGGATGGTAGAACCAGAAATGGCGTTTTGCGATCTGGTGGGGGATATGGATTTAGCTGAGGAGTTTCTCAAGCACATTTTCAAATATGTGATGGAAACTTGCTCAGAAGACATGGAATTTTTCAATCAGCGCATTGATAATACCGTGTTGGCAACGGCGGATAACATTATTAACAATCAATTTGAGCGGATAACTTACACGGATGCGATCGCTCTCTTAGAGAAAGCCGATACCAAGTTTGAATATCCGGTAAGTTGGGGCAATGATTTACAGTCAGAACACGAACGCTATCTTTGTGAACAATTCCAAAAGCCTGCGATCGTCACTAATTACCCAGCCAAAATTAAAGCATTTTATATGCGCTTAGACGATGACGAAAAAACCGTCGCTGCAATGGACATCCTCGCGCCTAAAATTGGCGAAATTATCGGCGGTTCCCAGCGGGAAGAACGCTTAGAAGTCTTGGAACGCCGCATCCTAGCTCAAGGTTTGAAGACAGAAGATTTGTGGTGGTATCTTGACTTGCGTCGCTACGGTACTGTCCCCCATGCTGGTTTTGGATTGGGTTTTGAACGACTCGTGCAATTTATGACAGGGATGGGAAATATCCGGGATGTGATTCCTTTCCCACGTACACCAGAAAATGCCGAGTTTTAATTGATTGGAATACAAATTTGCCGTAGGGTGGGCAATGCCCACCAATTTATAGGAT
>CAZZYE010000964.1:0-329 GCA_964658145.1 uncultured Stigonema sp. | reverse complement strand
CCCACCCTACTTGAACGATTAATTTTTTTAAGTTTATTGAACTCAGGTTTAGGTTTGCCTGAATCTGGGTTAAATTGCGTTTTTACACTCAATTACTGCTGCTTTTAGGGGGACTGAAGTCCCATCGCCTGAATCCCACGCCGCTCATGAAAAATGAACCAGGCTTAGCCTGCCTCATTCTCGTGGGCTTTCTGCTTAGATTGCTGTAATTTGGCATCAATCCATAACAGAAAAAGAGGGCTGGTAAATCGAGTCAGGAGTGAGGAGTTGAGAGTTTTAAGTTTTGAGTTTTGAATTAAAAGTTTTTTTCATAACTCATAACTCCTCAC
>CAZZYE010000963.1:0-3446 GCA_964658145.1 uncultured Stigonema sp. | reverse complement strand
ATTCCCTATTCCCTACTCCCTACTCCCTATTCCATATATCAATCAGGAGTTTTCATGTACTACTATCCATTACAACCACCGTATGTTCTACTAGCTGTAGGAATCTTTGCTGCCTTAACTTCTGGTGTAGCGTTTGCCGGAACGCTGAAATTAATTGTGCAGAAATGGCGAGGCGATGGTGCAGAAAAATCCTCCAGTTCTCGTTTGTCAAGTAGACAATTGCTTATACCATTTTTGGGAATAACTATTGGTCTGATTATGTTTCTCTGCTCAGGCTTGGAGATATTTGGCTTTCCACCCCTTCTTGCTTATGCAGTTGGTGTACCAGTTGCTCTTCTAACTAGTTTGCTAGTTTGGTTCCAGCTAGGAAGCATGCTGACCTTTGTGGAACGCCAAGGAATGCATTCTCTAAATTTAGATTCTTAAACTAATACACTGTAGGGGCACAACAATATTGTGTCCCTACAAGCAACAGATAACTTGCTTCAAACCATCTCAGATGATGTTTGTACTACTGACTGAGGTTGGGGCTGAAACATGAACAAAGAGTATACCACATCTCGGCGGATATTGGTCATCATATCCAAGAATAGTTCGTATCCTTCGCTCTTATACTCAATTAGCGGATCTTTTTGACCATAACCTCGCAGTCCCACGGATTCACGCAAAGCGTCCATTTGTTGCAGGTGTTCTCGCCACAGGGTATCAATCCGTTGCAAAATAAAGAAGCGCTCGGCTTGCCGCATCAGTCCATGCTGAATTTCGTCAATTTGTGCTTCCTTAAGGTCGTAGGCAATGCGTACCTGTTCATGGAGGAAGGCTTTGATCTCGGCAACTGACATCTCCTCTAATTGACTAGGTTCCATGTCCGCCAAGAGATAGACAAATTCTTTGACTTTCTCAACCAACTTATCTAATTCCCACTCTTCAGAGGGTAAGTCTGGGTTGATGTAATAGTCAACGATGTCATCCATCGTTTTTTCAGCGTACTTGATCACCTGTTCTTTCAAGTCTTGACCTTCTAGAACCCGACGGCGTTCGGCGTAAATGGCGCGACGCTGGTTGTTCATTACCTCATCGTACTCAAACACCTGCTTACGGATGTCGTAGTAGTAGGTTTCGACTTTTTTCTGAGCGCCTTCCAAACTCCGGGTCAGCATCCCAGATTCAATAGGCATATCTTCTTCCACGTTGAAGGCATCCATTAAGCGGGCAACGCGATCGCCACCAAAAATCCGCAGTAAGTTATCCTCTAAACTCAGGAAAAATCTCGTCGTTCCCGGGTCGCCTTGCCGTCCAGCACGTCCGCGCAACTGATTGTCAATGCGCCGTGACTCGTGGCGTTCTGTACCAATTACGTGCAACCCGCCCAAAGCCACTACCTCATCGTGTTCGCGGTTAGTGAACTGTTCGTACTCGTGCTTGACGCGGTTGTAAGCTTCCCGCAATTTCAGGATGACGGGGTCGTCAATTGGGGCTTTTTCTGCCGCCACAGCTACTTTGTCTTCCGCTTCCAGTTCTGGTAAATTGCGCTCACCATACGAACGGACCGCAAATTCCACCGCTTGTTTGAGCAACTGTTCTGTTTCTTTAGAAAGCTGAATGGGGAAAACCTGTGGCGAAGCCTTCCAAGTTTTCACTTTTCTGCCCGGAACAAAGCCTTGACCGCTACTAGTTCCCATCGGTAACCCAGCTGCCCTGTTGATGCCAAAAGTATCTTCATCTTCCGGCTTGACAATCCGGGGCATAAAGTATTCCCGTAGTTTTAGACGTGCCATGTATTCAGCATTACCACCCAAGATGATGTCAGTACCTCTACCCGCCATGTTAGTGGCAATGGTCAGAGCACCTTTGCGTCCTGCTTGGGCGACAATCTCCGCCTCGCGTTCCACGTTTTCTGGTCTAGCGTTGAGCAACTCGTGGGGAATGCTTTGGGCTTTAAGTAGCTTACTGAGATACTCTGATTTTTCTACACTCGTAGTTCCCACCAGCACTGGTCTGCCTAGGGTATGCATTTCGGCGCATTCTTTAGCGATCGCTCCCCACTTACCAGGTTCGGTCTTAAATACCATATCAGACCAGTCTTCACGTCTTCTGGGTCTGTTAGTGGGAGTCAGCGTTACTTCCAGTTTGTAAATTTTTTCAAACTCGACTTCTTCCGTTTTTGCCGTTCCCGTCATTCCACCAAGCTTAGGATACAGCAAGAACAGATTTTGATAGGTAATCGTTGCTAGAGTTTGAGTTTCCGGCTGAATTTCTACCCCTTCTTTCGCTTCAATTGCTTGGTGCAGTCCATCACTCCAGCGTCTTCCTGGCAGCACCCTACCAGTAAATTCGTCTACAATGACCACTTCTCCATTGCGGACGATATAGTTTACATCGATGAGAAACAGTTCTTTGCCTTTAATGGCGTTGAAAACGAAGTGCGCCCAGGGGTCTTCTGGGTCAAATAAATCTTTTACTCCTAAAAGCTGCTCTGCTTCGGCAAAACCTTCATCTGATAACAGCACGTTCCGAGCTTTTTCATCCACTTCGTAATGCTCATCTTTTTTCAGCGCTTTTGCTATTTGGGCGGCTTTCAGGTATTTCTCCGTTGGTCGTTCTACCTGTCCGGAAATAATCAGCGGTGTCCGCGCCTCATCAATTAAGATTGAGTCTACCTCGTCAATCACACAAAAGTTAAACGGGCGTTGCACCACGTCTTTCATGTCTGTCGCCATGTTGTCGCGCAGGTAGTCAAAGCCTACTTCGCTGTTAGTGACATAGGTAATGTCGCAGTTGTAGTTTTTCTGGCGTTCTATTGGCGTCATGGTTTGCTGAATTAGCCCCACGCTTAAGCCCAAGAAGCGATGCACCTGTCCCATCCATTCCGCGTCCCGACGAGCCAGGTAATCGTTCACAGTGATGACGTGTACACCTTTGCCAGTCAGGGCATTCAAATAACTGGGTAAGGTAGCAACCAGGGTTTTGCCCTCACCGGTCTTCATTTCAGCAATTTGCCCTGTATGCAGGATGATACCACCTAAGAGTTGGACATCAAAGTGCCGCAACCCTAACACTCGCCGTCCCGCCTCCCGTACCACAGCAAACGCTTCCGGCAAGATGTCGTCTAGGGTTTCGCCTTTGCCGAGGCGCTGTTTAAACTCTGCTGTTTTGCCCTTTAACTCTTCATCCGAAAGGGCTTTAACTTCTTCTTCTAAGAGGTTAACTTCAGTAATGGAAGGTTGGTATTTTTTCAGCTTACGAGCGTTGGGGTCGCCCAACAAAGTTTTTAGCATGGCAGATTATTCAACAGAATCAAGGGGGATGGGAATTAAAGGTTTGGCATTAGATTATCAGCACTTAACCCAACCTAGCTTTTGTAGTTGTGGATGGGTTGTAAATGAGAATTGGTTCAAAAATAACAAACTTGATGAGCCAATCAGTTTACTAAATAATTGCTTTTA
>CAZZYE010000962.1:0-3453 GCA_964658145.1 uncultured Stigonema sp. | reverse complement strand
CAATGCCCACCCTACGAAATCAATTCGATACGGATTTACGCAATTCAGTACTTAGTTATTTAGTCAGTTTTTCAGAGGTGGAGCAAGAGCTACACGGGGAGTCCCACCACCACCGATGCTTTGCGCTCCATTGTTATCAACAATCTGAAGCGCTTGGAATAGCTTCATAAAATCTTCATAGAACTTTCCACTTGTGCCCTGAAAATCGTAGCCTAAAGTTTTACGAAACTCTTCAAGAACTCCTTTTTCCACTCCAAAGTAATGACCGTCCCAGCCTGCGCTATCAACAACATAAGCACCGTAATTTTGCAAGGCATAAAACAACTTTTTCGCAGGGGGTGTTTGCAATTTGAGACTTGCTAAGGTTACCTTTGGCGGAATTGCCAGTAGCGAGCCTTGCACCAGAGCAGGGTTTTTGCCATGATATATGCTGGCTGCAGCGCTATCTGCAAGTTCTGCAGGCCAGCGTTTCCCTGGAACATCCTTTGAGTAGTAAAGGTATTTATCCTCCCAAATCACAACTTTTAATGCGTGACGAATCGGCTGATTGCTGGTGAGTTCGCCTTTGCGAATAGAGCCACCAATACTAGAAAGCCCTGAACCAAAATGCGCTCCGCCTATTCCCTCTCCATTAATATCTTCATCACGGTAAAAATGGAAACCATAGAGTGGACCTCCTGATTTACAACGAGCGAGCGGTCCAATCTGCACTAAGGTTTTACCATCTGGCAGCAGAAAGGCTGAAGCATTGTTAGGTGTGAAGCCTTTCTTTGAATCTGGAACAATTAAGTTGTCTGGAATGGGCATTGGTGCGATTCCTACAGGCTGAGTACCTGTACAACGTCCCCCTTCCCAAGGACCAGGCTGATATAATTCACGCAAGGGATCGCCTTCCTTGAGCTTGAATAAGTACTCTTCATCTGCCCCAGCAAAGCCTGCCTTTTGAATGTTCGCACTTACGTAGCGCGCATCTGAGCCAATGGGCATATTCCAAGGCGATGTCGGTGAAAATGGCCAGAGAAACTTGTCTCGTGTGGGGGTTTTGCTGAAAGTCGCTATATTACCTAGAACAAGAGCGAGAACTACACCAGCTACAAACACCAGTAGACTATACCTTTGCACCCGGCTTGTCAAAGGTCGAAAAATACTCATGAAAAAGTCACTCCAAATCAATTATTGGCTCTGAGACTGTGGTAGTGTAATTTCCTGCTGTGGTTTAAGCACCAAGGAGATGCTAATTACCAGTAACATAATCTTACAATTTTTGTGACTGTTTATATTTTTACAAATTTAAGTTAAGAACAAGTAAAAAAACTGCAGTTGAGGCTCAGCAGATTCCTCTATTGTTGTCGTCACAACTGTAATTTCACTTGGAAGACACTTAAAGTCTAAATTTATACTTAGTTTGGCTCGGAACGGTTTTATAGAGTTAAGAATATCCGATTCTGTTACAGGCTCTTTTTTATAGCTTTAAGTTGCTATAAAAAGATACTCGTAGTACATAGATAGTTGTACTTTACTGAAATAAAATCTTTATTTGCTTGTTAAAATAAGTATTTATACTTTTATATATTAATATAAAATAATAGAGATAAAGTAACGTTTAGTAAAGCTTGACTACATTACATAAGATAACAGACGAAAAGCCGCTCAAGCATTTGTTTAGCTAAAAGGATGCTGGGGATCGGCTTACAAAAGCAAAACCTTTTTTTTTCAGTTGAAGAGGTAAATAAGGGAGTGAATTGGCAAACCCTTACACAAAATAATCGACATTACGATCCAAAAGCGATCGCTAGTTACTACCGCTACCGTCCTTGGCTTGCTTGGGCGCGGGCGTTCTCAATTATCTGGAGTTTTGCGGGGTTTATTCTGAGTCTCAAGTGGGATGAATGGCTTTGGGAAGTAGAGTACAACAAGTTGAAACGCGCCACCCAGTTGCGGCAGTTGCTGACTCGCCTTGGTCCGACTTTTATTAAAGTTGGTCAAGCTCTATCAACGCGTCCAGATTTGGTACGCAAGGACTTTCTAGATGAACTCGTGAAGCTGCAAGACCAGTTGCCAGCTTTTGATGATGCGATCGCCTATCAAATTATTGAAACCGAACTAGAACGTCCAATTAAGGAAATGTTTAGCGTTCTGTCGGCAAATCCTGTTGCCGCTGCTAGCTTAGGTCAAGTCTACCGTGGTCGATTATTAAGCGGCGAAGAAGTGGCGGTGAAGGTGCAACGCCCTAACTTACGCCCGGTGCTGACACTCGACCTTTATCTATTACGCTGGACTGCTAGTTGGCTAGCTCCTTGGTTACCCCTAAATCTAGGTCATGACCTGACTTTAATTGTGGACGAGTTTGGGATTAAGTTATTTGAGGAAATTGACTATATCCACGAAGCACGCAACGCAGAAAAATTTGCTCACAACTTCCGTAACGATCCCCAAGTTAAAGTGCCAGGTATTCATTGGGGTTACACCAGTAACCATGTTTTAACCTTGGAGTGGATTAACGGCTTCAAACTCACTGATACAAAAAGCATCCGCAAATCAGGTTTAGATCCAGAGGCGGTGATCCAGATTGGCGTTACCTCAGGGTTAAAACAGCTATTGGAATACGGTTTTTTCCACGCCGATCCTCATCCAGGAAATTTGTTTGCCATGCCCGATGGTCGGATGGCGTATATTGATTTCGGCATGATGGATCAGTTGGATGAAACCACAAAAGAGACTCTGGTGGATGCAGTTGTACATGTAGTCAATAAAGACTACTGTGACTTAGCAGAAGACTTCGTGCGCTTAGGGTTTCTCACCCCAGACACAGATATTATTCCGATTGTACCAGCATTAGAAAAGGTTCTGGGAGATGCCATTGGCAAAAACGTTAAAGATTTTAACTTCAAAACCATTACAGATCAGTTCTCAGAACTGATGTATGAATATCCTTTCCGAATCCCAGCTCAGTTTGCTTTGATTATTCGGTCATTGGTGACACAGGAAGGTATTGCTCTCAGCCTCAACCCGAATTTCAAAATAGTCGAGGTGGCTTATCCCTATGTGGCAAGACGCTTACTAACTGGCGAATCTCCTGATGTGCGCCGACGGTTGCTAAATGTGCTGTTCAAAGATGGTAAATTCCAGTGGCATCGACTAGAAAATTTGATTGCGATCGCTCGCACTGATAATAACTTTGATGTGTTGCCAACAGCCCAGCTAGGCTTGCAATATCTGCTTTCTGATGAAGGCAAGTTTCTCCAGCGACAGTTGGTGCTGGCGCTGACTGAGGATGACCGCCTCCACACTGTAGAAGTCCAACGTCTATGGAACTTGGTTAAAGATGACTTAAAACCGACTCGTTTGCTAAATGTAGCGCTCGGAGTTTTGAAAGAGTTATCCAGAGAAAGCGCTGCTGCGATCTTACCAAAAACTGCCACTGCTTTTAGTAGCAAGCAGTCATAAATAGGG
>CAZZYE010000961.1:0-3454 GCA_964658145.1 uncultured Stigonema sp. | reverse complement strand
GGGAAAAAGCCCCCCTTTTTAAGGGGGGTTGGGGGGATCTTCAGGGAGTAAACGCTACTAACAGCAAGCGTATTAGTCTATAATCTTTTATTTATTATTATAAAAACTGAAATTGCGTATTCAGTCAAGGGCGATCGCACTCTCTTTCTCTGCGCCTCTGCGGTTCATTAATAGGTATTCTTTGGGTAGTTCAAGAGTATTATGAAAAATAGCGACATTTACCCTCTAGACTGAGTCCAAAATGATGACGACAGCCAATGAAAGTAAAAGGCAGAAAACTCGCCGGATGACAGAGATATTCGATGTTTGTCGCCAAAGATACTTAAATGCAGGTGGCGATCCCCGAAAATCAGTAGATTGTAATGAATGGATGACTCAACAAGAGCAACAAGAATTTTTTGAACTCGGAAATCAGGTTGTTACCGATGAAGATGTTGCTGCTTATTTAAAAAAACATGGCAGTTGGCGCGATCGCATGACGGCTATGAAAGAAAAAATGAAGTTAGGAGAGTAGAACATGACTGAGGGAGATATGTTGACGCCGATGCAAGTAGGCGATCTAGTCTTGTTTACTGCCAAACACCCGCAAGTCCCCCAACTAGCAGATAAAATTATCGCCATTATGGAAAATGAAGGCGTAAACTTGACTGATTTGCTAGTAGGTGTAGAAGCGGAACGCGAGGCAATTTGGCGATCGCAACAGCAATAGGTCAAAATAATTCAAAATTCGCTCATTAAAAATGCACTCATTAAAGACCCCACGAATGAATACGTTCGCATGGAAAAATCGATGCAATGTATTTTTTTTGTTTTCCATGTTTAAAAACAGGGGAACCTGTACCCCTCTCTCGCAATTAAAAAGAAATTAAATTTTTAATTTTTAATTTTTAATTCAAAAAATGGTCAAAGCTTATTCCCCACTGGTAACTCACCAAACTTGGGACTCCACCAACCCTTTGCGGTCAGAAAGTAAACAGCTTGCTCATGCTTTTTGTCTTTCCTCGCACTAGAATCAGAACAACGCAACAAGCGTTTTTGTTGTCCTTCCTTCTCGTAAGCATATTCCTCTAGTGGTTTTTTGCAAACTGGACACAGATAAGCAGTTTGTTGGGCAGGTGCAGGGACTTGATTATTCGTTGTCTGTTTTGCCTGCGGTTGCTCCCACTGCTTTGTATAATCACTCCAAAACAACACCACATTTTCACAGCCGCCCACACACTTGAGAAAATACTTCTTCTTCACCTTCTTACTAGGAACCTTTCCCAAGTAATTCTTGCACTGGGGGCAGCGTGTTCTGGACAAGTCTAGCTTTTTAGCAGTAGTATGAGGAGCCGGAGTTGAAGTCAGGTGCTTGGGGATCACCTGTTGGGCTTTTACCAGTGCGGGAGCAAAATACTCCCGGTTCCAACTTGTCAGGTAGCGTTGCCAGTCTTGTTTACCATGAGAGATCGCGTCCAATTCCTTTTCCATCTGCGCTGTGAACTCGGCTTCCAGCAGATCTGGTAAGGCATCTTGCAGGAAACGATCGACATCCAGCCCCAGAACCGTGGGATGCAGATTCCCTTTAGTCAACTCCACATACTGCCGTTGCTTGAGGATTTGGATCGTGGGTGCATAGGTGCTGGGTCGTCCGATGCCCTTGCGTTCCATCACTTGTACCAGTTTCGGCTCACTGTAACGGGGTGGCGGTTGGGTTTGCTTTTGTTCATGTGCTGCTTGTGCTAACGTTAAAGGTTGCCCCTGTCGCACAACTGGCAGTTCCACCTCGGCGCTAAGATTATTCCAGTATTTAGTGTAGCCGGGAAACTCTATTATTTGTCCTTTTGCCTGCCAAAAAACAGAACCAGATTGAGTGACAATTCGGGTCTGTCGCAAACGAGCAGATTGGCATTGAGAAGCCATTGCCCGTTTCCAAATCATCACGTATAAAGCAAACTCATCGGCAGACAGTTCCAAGCGCAGTTGAGCCGAGGGACGAAATACATCTGTCGGGCGAATCGCCTCGTGTGCCTCCTGGGCGCTTTTGCTGCTACGATGTTTTGCCGTTTTCTGAGGCACATTGTCTGGATCGTGTTCCTCCAGCCAGCGACGCGCTTGCTCGCAGTACTCCGGGCTGAGGGTAACGCTATCGGTTCGCATGTAGGTGATCAAGCCGGCTTCGTAGAGTGACTGTGCTACCTGCATAGTTTTCTCTGGGCTGAAGCGCAGGCGAGAACCGGCAGCCTGTTGTAGGCTGGAGGTGACAAACGGGGGTGGTGGAGTGCGGCTGACGGTTTTACCTTCTATCTCTACCACTTGATGCGGACACTGTTGTGCGATTTGTACTAAGCGCTCGGCTTCTACCTGACTCAACACCCGCTCCGATTCTTGGGCAGGTTTGTCTGCAAGTGCTGTGGCATCGTCTCTTTGAGCATCCTCGGTTGCGGTCGCGGTTGCATTGCCCCTGTAGTAAGCACGGAAGCCCTCTGTATAATCGACAAAAACACTCCAGTAGTCTTGCGGTACAAATACCTGGATCTGCCGTTCTCGTTCACAGATGATGTGCAACGTCGCGCTTTGCACCCGTCCCATGCTCTTCGCCCCATTGTGCAACTGCCAGAGCAACGGAGAACCTTTGTAGCCTACCAGTTTATCGAGGACAGAACGGCACAAGCCGGAGTTGACCAAATTTTGGTCAATGGTGCGGGGACGGGCGATCGCCGCTTGGACTGCAGCCGGAGTGATTTCGGTGTAGACTACTCTTTGAGGGTTCTTCAGGTTCAAGGCTTGCTGAATATGCCAAGCAATCGTTTCCCCTTCTCGATCTGGGTCAGTTGCCAGTACCACGGTTTTGACCTGTTGCACCGCCGCCCTCAGCTTTTGAAGAGTTTCCTTACCTTGTGAACCCCGTGCCACGAAGCGACAGTGTACCGTATCGCCGTTGAGATCAAAGCCGAGGGAGTCTTCCCCATCGTCTGCCAGTTCCCGCATATGCCCCATGCTGGCTCTGACTAACCAATCCGATCCCAAAATTTGACTGAGCTTTTTGACCTTTCCCGGACTTTCTACAATCAGGAGTTTCGTCGCCATAACACATTGCCATTTTGACACGAGCGCGGGATACTTTGCGTGAGCGATCCCCTGCTCATTGCTTGCGTATGACGTATTATATCGTGTCCACTTGAATACTGATACTATAGCAATCCTAAATCATTCGTGAAAAAACATTGGTCGCTAATAGCTAATTGCTAATTGGGGGCTTGCCAGTCTGACCTTAGCCATTAGCCATTAGCTATTAGCTATTAGCAGTCTGTCCTAAGTCATTGAATCGCAAACCGCTATAACGAAAGTGTCAACTCGCGCCAAGTTCCTTGACCTACTACTCCATCCGCCTCTAATCCCCGCTGGCTTTGAAAAGCTTTAATAGCAGTTTCTGTGAGGGCGGCGAATGTCCCATCAACTCCAACATCGTAGC
>CAZZYE010000960.1:0-3454 GCA_964658145.1 uncultured Stigonema sp. | reverse complement strand
TAGAGGGTTGGTTTAAAACTGCAAAGCACCGTTTTGGCTTGCATCGTTTTGGGCAAGGAACACTCTTAGGGGTTTATCGTTGGTTGGTACTGTCGCTTATCTCTTATGTTTTGGCGCCGAAGAGCTTATTTATCGATCGCCACTACAGATCTACCAGATTGGGGAGAAGCGGCACAAATTGCATTTCAAACAATATTTCCACAATTACTTCTGTATTCTTTTTTACTTGACCTTGAACGAATGCGTCCGATTGCACTTAGTCATGGAATTAACATTGTAATTTCCAGGTGCAAGATATGAGCTACGGCATGCACGGTTTCGGATGGGAGGGGTGATGCAGTAATGCACACCTCGACCCTATCAGATACGGCAAAACTTCTTAAAGAATCCCCGAACCTTTAGGGATGGGGAGTCGTCAAAAGACCTTTTTTGAGAGCATCCAGTGCTTGGCGAGCACTCTTGAATCTATGCTGGTGTCAACTTAAGCTGTAAACCTTGAAAATACAAGCAAGTCTCGTTACTAGGCTCTGCCTAGTAACGCTGTTCTGTCCGGCTCTGCCTCCAGGGTAAGGAGGCAGAGCCGGACATAATGTATTGCCACGTAGAGCGTGGGAACGAGAAAACGAGCGTCGGTTGGTGCGCGTCAAGGATTTGACCTTAAGTTGACACCAATGAACATTGTTGTGCCCCTACAAGAGCGTCTATTTACCGTAATTGCTGTAAATCAAATAGTCTGACTATAGTTAGCATCGGTGGTCTGCAGATCGGTTGTTTCCTGGCGATCGCCGCTCTCTTCTGTCGAGGGTTGAGTTTTGATTCTTTGTTCCCACGAGTAATTGCATAGCTTAGTGCGAACCACTGTACCAAGCGTCGCGTTAATAGCAAAGGCTAGGCTATCAGTAAAAATAAAATCCATAGCTTCGTTAATCATAAGTTGCTCTTGAGCTTCTTTTGGCTGCGATTTATATTTGATGAGTTTAACTTCACAAGGCAAATTGCCTTTTCCGGATCAGAATTAAATTCGCTTCAGAATTTTTTAGTTGCCTATAGTTTAGATAGCCTCATCTAGGCGAAGGAACAGTTCGTTTTGTCCTTCTAACTTCGCCGCCAACACAGCATTATTCGACCTCTTTTTTTCTGTCTAATACCTTGATGTAAAATGCCACAGTACAGTTCCCCATTCTGGTAAGATATTTTCAGATATGAGGGCTTTGACATGAGACTTCTTGCAAAAGTCCTTTTATTTGTGTTCTTCTTTGCGACGGGCAGTCGCCTACGGAGGGAAACACTCATAATGCGCGCTGCCCTGGTCTTTGCGCCTTTGCGTGAGACAAAAAAATTATTTATGCAAGAAGTTGATTAAAGTCGTGGATCTACAGTTTCGCTTTCAAGTGCTAAAATGCCGAAAACGCATTCATGCACACGACGCAGGGGAGCATGGACGACAAAGCGCTCCAATGCCTCAACACCTAAGGCAAACTCCCGCATAGCAAGAGAACGCTTGAGCGATAACCCACGTTGGCGCAGACGCTGTAAATTCTCAGGCGTTGAGTATTCAGGACCATAAATAATCCGCAAATATTCCTGTCCGCGACACTTAACCGCAGGTTGTACAATGCCACGATTACCTTTGACGATGAATTGCATCGGCTTGGTGACCATACCTTCACCTCCTGCAAGGGTAAGTTCTTCCCACCAATGAATTCCCTCTGCCTGACTATTAGGTTCAGTCAAATCTATCACCTTGTAGGTAGTTGCGAGCAGTAGATCTGGGTCAGACTGGGCAATTTTTGCGGCTTGTTCCATGTGCCAGCAATGAGCTTTATCAGTATGGACAGATCCTTCCGTTGCTAGGATGTGGAAAGGAGCCAGTTTCAGGTCGGAAATATCATTAACTGACCAACAGTAGCGACGGTAAGCGCTGACGTACCGCTTTGCCATCTCTGCTCGTTGTTGGTAGTGACTGAGTTGAGTGCTGCTGACCTCAAGGTTGCGATCGCTTGCTTGTTGCAGTACGGTAACAGCATTGCTGAGAGCAAGGCGTGATGCTACCCCAACTGCTGCATATTGTTGCCGTAGAAGCCCCTGCGCTTTGGCTGACCAAGGCATGAGTTCGCAGTCAAGACAAACCCAGTCTGTATTGAATGTTTCCCAAAAGCCACTTTGAGAAAGGGCAGCATTTACCCGCGCTAGGAGTTCTACCTCCAATCCCGGCTCGAAAAAGCGTCTTCCAGTGCGAGTATAGCAGATACCAATGCCTTCATCCACCACACCAAAGCGTTTTTGGGCAGCTGACAAATCCCGGCAAACAATCACCACTGCCCTTGAACCCATGTGCTTTTCTTGGCAAATAACTTCAGTAATTCCCTGGTGATGATAATAGGCAAAGGCTTGTTGAGGATGTTCCAAGAATCCCGGATTTTGGGATGTTTCTACAGGAGACATGGTAGGCGGTAGATAGATGAGCCATTTAGGGTTGGCGGCAAAACGGCTTATTACCTCCAAGGCGGCGATCGCATTCTCTTCTCGAATTGTGATACTAGACACCAAGCGGGTAGCGAGCGTGCGCTTACCGAGTACGTCCTCAATATTAAGCACATCATCTAGTTCTTGCTGGGCAGTCCTTCCTACGGACTGTATGGTGGGCGGTGTTACCCCGCCCCTACTGATTGGTCTGACAGGTTCGCAGTAGGTGCGTTTAGCAAGAACACTCACTAGTTCATTTTCTGGATAGCGCAAGGCAGTCAGTTTTCCTCCAAAGACGCAGCCAGTATCAATATCAATAGTGTGATTCAGCCATTCGGGTTCTGGCACAGGAGTGTGTCCATAGACAACCATCGCCTCGCCTCGATACTCTGCTGCCCAATTGTAGCGAACGGGTAAGCCAAACTCGTCAATCTCGCCAGTAGTTTCGCCATACAAGGCAAACTCCCGCACAGCACCAGATCCCCGTCCTTGCATCTGTTGCTTCAGTCCCGCATGGGCAACCACAAGCCGCCCTTCGTCTAGGACGTAGTGACTAATGAGAGAATCCAGAAACTCCTTAAGTTCTTTGGTAAATGGATCGCGCACTGTGTCAGGTAGAGCTTCAATCTCTGCTAGGGTTTGCTCTAACCCATGATTAACCCGGACATTTTTACCCCGTAGTTTCCGCAAAAGCTTGTTTTCATGGTTACCAGGAACACAAAGAGCCGTACCTGCTGCAACCATGTTTCGCACCAACTTGACAGTATCTAAGATGCGTGGTCCCCGATCTACCAAATCACCCAGAAAAACGGCGAGGCGTCCTTGGGGGTGGTAGTAGGTGGGAGTGTCCCAAAGAGAGGGAGGAGACTTGGAGACTAATTATGCGAAGGAGAATATTGCGGTAGGTTGGCTTCAATCCTTTTCGGATGATGATGTGGTGTAGGCTTGGTGGTTGTTGAAAAGCTCGAAAGCTTCTTTCTTATTGCTG
>CAZZYE010000959.1:0-3456 GCA_964658145.1 uncultured Stigonema sp. | reverse complement strand
CTTTTTTAGCAGTAAACTGACCCAAACGATTCCAGTTGTGGTCAGAAACAGATACCTCTTTTTTAGTGTCACCGCTCACCCAGCCACGATAAGTCCTCGACGCTTTGGTTGCTTCTACATAATCACCTTTCCTGAATCCGTGGCGTGTTGTCGTTCCACCATATTTGCGTCTAGTACCACCTTTTGATGGAACCATTAAGTGAAGTTGGCGACGCGAAATAGGTGGACGCGACACAACGACAAATTGTGCAGAAGTTACATCAACATCACCTACCCAACCCATACTGTTCAGTGAAGTTATGCCATACTGCAACCAGTGAGTACAAGCTAGGGCGATACCATCCACCGCGTGAGTTGCAGGAATTTGACGAGATTTATCTTCTTTGTCTTTGGGCAATCCCAAATGTTTACGTAACCTTGAAGTTTCCCATCCTCCAGGTGTCGATACACTAAACAGATGATCAATCCCAGCTTTTTTTAACTCCTCAAGTTGCCAATTCTGCCCAACCATTACCGGACTAAACCCTTTATTCCCCTTTGCTTGAACACTCTCAACAACAACGTGAGTTACAGGGTAAAGTTTCACTAATTGACTAACAACTTGCATCTCTAATTGCTTGTTAGCACGAATGCTTGGTGGTACTTTTTTTGCACGACGGTTGTCAAATCGCTCCTGACGATGAGCGCGTTTGTTGTAAGGTAGTTTACGATTAATTCGTCTACCTCTTCTAGTACGTCGCATCATGCGTCGTTGGGTCATCCTGTCCTTAACAGTTTTGAATGGTAGTTCGATGTGCAACATCAACAGAGTGAACCTGCTAGACTGCACCGCAACACCGGAATACAGCTTGCCTGGGTCAAGCCCAATCACGATTTCTTGCTTGTTATAGCCGCTTGGTGGAGCCACTAGTTGAACGTAAAACACATCTAATTTCGACCATTTTTTGATAGCTTTACCCTCTTTAAGCCAGCGTCGAGCGCGGCTTGGAGTTGTGGGCATTAACGGTTTACCTTCAGGATCTAATACTGGAACTCGCATCAACGCTTAAGATAATCCTCCTTTGACAGAGTTTTTGTCCCTGACGCTCCTTCGTCGCTAACGCTTCGCTAACGCCCACCGCACCTAAGATATTCTTGGCTTTACCCAACGCTTCTAACAAGGAAGCTTAGAAATAATCCGAACTAGGGAAGTATCCGGAAGTCTGTACCAAGGTGCGGCTCAGTGGGCGCGAGGCTAACACGTAAGACTTGTCTCTTACAAGCCCCGTCCTCCGTAGGGCGGGGTTATTGACATTGACGTAAGTAACCCTTTAATAAAACCTATCTGGTATAAAAACTACAATCCCCTAGGGGGGCATTTTAGGGTTTAATCAAAACCAAGACTTAATTGAACATACTTACCTTCTATACCTGAATCTGCTGACCGAGTCTTATCTACCGTCCTTAAACTTTCAACTCGCCGCAGCGAAGAGATTTCTAACTCTTGAGTACTAGACGCCAACCAGTAATCGAATACCTCCTCGCGACCATCGTTAGGGTTAACCACCTGATAAATTCGCGCCCGGTTGGAACTTTTGCCTTGACGACCGATACACTTAATTCCGTAGCCAATTTTATCTAATAAGCGTTTAACAATAGTAATGGGAGTAGAATTTTGTGCCAGTCCAATCCCTAAAGCAGTTTTGATGGCAGCACGGTTAGATAGTGCGAGTACAGCCATTGCTTTCAAGTCTTCATCTGTGTTTTTTAATTCTCGTTGGGATTGCAACAGCGCTTTTATCCCTAAAAGTTCCATTGTCCCGACAGCAACTCCTAATTGAGAACGGTTGAAGTCGGGTAGAAAAATACTACCACTTCCTGACTCGATGAGTTTGCGTGCCTTCGCCGCATCTCGAGAAGCCAAATTTCCTCGACCTAGGGTGAGAAAATAATGCAGTAGGAGCGAGGGATACCAGCCCTCGTCATCTTTAGCTACTAATTGAGCTGTAACCGGCATACCGTAGCGTAGCTTTAACTCGTGCTTGCGGAAGCTGCGTCGTTCGGAGATTTTCTTCACCAACCGTTTTTGCAGTGCCGAATAATCGTTGTCAGTGATGTCTGCGGTGGTGGCGATCGCCTCACACTCAGCTTGATAGTTTTGGTTTCTCACTGCAGCGATCGTCGCGGTGAGAGAACTTATTTCAGATGGAATATCTTCTTTGCAATCGTACAGACGTTCCACCGGAACGTCTCTTCCCCACTCCGCCTTTACGTCAATGATTTGATGACCTTCATGGCGCAGAGATGCTAATACCGATTCTCGGTACTGAAGCATCGAAGCATTGTGTCGGACAGCCATTTTTGCCCAGCAAAGCAAAGATTCCGCCTGAAACCCCACCTCAATATCATCGAGTGCATCAAAGTCAGATTGTTGTAGCAATCGGATATTAAGCTGAGTGAGATTATGCCCGGAAGTCAGCAATGAGGGAATTGAGGTTGAGCCATTGCCGACTCGATTAAAACCAGAGGTAGCAACCCAAAGGAACCGGGGCAGATTTTCCCGGATACGCCCTAAGGATTGACGTACTGAGTTTTCGCTTTGGACTCCTTGAGCTATACCCCAGACAGAGGTGAAGTGTCCCCGCAGTTCAATGCTTATTCCCGTTTCAATTGCCGGACTTGCTAGTATAATATCATAATTAGGCAAAACTTGATTTAAGGTGGTGACACATCCGTAAGCAGGATGAGTCGGCTCGGATAGAGATTCCGAATCAATGCGGAGAATTTTCGCGAAGGGAAATTGCTGTTGCAGGTAAACTTCTAGAGTGCAAGTACTCCACTGGCTCTTGAGTTTCTGAGCGGAAAGACAGACAAAGGGTTTTCCACCTTCTTGTATATGCTTTTCCAAATCTTGCAGCAATCTTTCTGGAGTGTTCTGTGTATAGTTATGGATTTGCCAGGATTCTTTGGCGTCGGGTTTCCAATTATTGTCAATAATAAACGGTTTGAGAGGAACTCCGGATAAGGAAACTAGGTAATCTAGCGATACATCACTCAAATCAGCATCTGCTACGAAGACTTGACCATCACCACCCAATACATTCTGCATCAGCGTCTTCAATGACTTAAGGATAGCAACTCGATTGCTACTACAGGTGCTAGAATCTAATCCATGCCAGAGGACTTGTTCAACTTCATCAATAATCACGACTCCATCTGACCAGTTAGTAGCCTCAAAGCGAGCTTGAGAAGTGGGATGAAGAGAATCAAGACAAAGACCGTACCCTAATAATGTGCCTTCTTGGTTGTCTTTGACTTCAGTAATATAGTTAATTCCAAAACGCTGGCACAGAGCCTCTACCAATCGTACCCGATGACCTATGACCAAGATCCACTGCTGACGCGCTAGAGCTTGTTCAACAATGCTTTCTAAGAATTGGGTTTTGCCGGTGCCTTTGGGAGATTTGATGCCAATCA
>CAZZYE010000958.1:0-3462 GCA_964658145.1 uncultured Stigonema sp. | reverse complement strand
GCTGCGCGAACGGGGCTAATTCTTTTCTGTTAAGAGTTAAGAGTTAAGAGTTCCCTTTTTTTATCATCGCTGCTCGTTTTTTCTCTTCCAGGGGAAAGATAATAAAGAACATACCTGTTTATTCCTAGGTGTTATGATACAGCTTGGTTCATTGGTGCTTTCTCAGACTAACAACTTGGGGGTAGGAAAGGTTATTGACATATCCAATACCCAAGCAACCGTTGAGTATTTTTGTTCAGTTGGACAACGCATCGAAAAATCCTTACCCTTAAGTTCGCTCTCTCATGTTAGACTCCAGCGCCAGACTCGATGCTACATTTGTTTGGACCAAGCTACATGGACTATCGGCAGAATTTACGAATGGGATGAGGAAATTAGTAAGTATCAAATTGACCTACCTGATAGTAAGACAATTGTGGCAAGCGAGCAGGAAATTTCCGTGCGTTGCAATCAGCCGCAAGCAGATCCCATCGAAACCCTAGCAATGAAGGGTCAAGAAACGCCCTACTTCCACGACAGAAGATTGGCGCTTTACAAATGCTTAATTAAGCAACGCGCTGTGAGTCGCGGGATTACGGGACTGATTTCCGCGAACATTAACTTTTATCCTCACCAAGTGGAAGTGGTTCGGCGTGTACTGGAAGATCCGATTCAACGCTACTTGTTAGCAGACGAGGTGGGACTCGGAAAAACCATTGAAGCAGGTGCTATTCTCCGTCAATACCTTCTAGATGAACCGACTAGACGTGGGGTGGTGATAGTTCCGCAATATTTGCTGGCACAATGGCGTCAGGAATTAGAAAACAAGTTTTACCTCTCCCATTTTCCCGACCGGGTAGTGGTGCTTGCTGTTGAGGATATCCATAAAATCAACCAGAAAGCGGATATCGGCTTTTTAATTTTAGATGAAGCCCACCACATTGCGGCGATGGCAGCATCTTTAGATGCTGCGCAGTCTCAGCGTTTTGAAATTTGCAAAAATCTCGCCCATAAAAGCGATCGCCTGCTTTTATTGTCCGCCACCCCTGTTGTCAACCACGAGCAGGATTTTTTGGCAATGCTGCACCTACTCGATCCAACAACCTATCAGTTGAATGATTTGGCAGGTTTTCGCAAGAGAGTTCAAAATCGCTCCTCAATTGGTAGACTTCTCCTCTCATGGCGAGAAGGTGCGAATCCTTTTGTCCTCAAAACCAACCTGAAGCAACTGCAAAACCTGTTTCCTGAGGATAAGTATTTACTGAATCTAGGGGAGGAGTTGGAAAAATGTTTACAAGCAAATGCTGCCGACACAGATAAAATTGTTCAAGCGATTCGCACCCACATCAGCGACACCTATCGGCTGCACAACCGAATGCTTCGCAACCGTCGCGCTGCAGTGGAAGATGTGATCTTTGAGCGCAATATTACGCCTAAACAGGAGTATGACTTAGACGAGCGATCGCCTGATATCCACGAACTCATGGATGAATGGCGTAGTGTCGCGCCTAAGAACGAGCAGTATAAACGAATTTTTTTGCTGTTATTCCAGGCGAATGGGACTTGGTTAGGCATTTTAGAACAGGTAATTACCGCACGTTTAAGCGGTACCCATAAAACCGGGGAGTTTGAAGAAAATGATCTCCGTATCCTGACTCAAACCCCGAAATTTTCAGGGGAAGAAGAAATTCTGCAATCCTTACTGAAAATTATTCGCCAACCTGTAGAAGACGGAGAACGCATTGAGCATTTGAGAACAGTGCTGTTGAATCAGCTTGCTGTGTACTTCAAAATTTCGACAGTTGTGCGTAGGAATAAGAACGAATTGCTGAAAAGGATACAGCAGAGAATTCTTAGACCTATTCCTGGTGATATTCTGCCCAAATTTGTTGTCTTTACAAGTTTTGTGCAAACCTGTGCAGAAATTGTGCGGGATTTGTCTGATACCTTCGGTGAAAAAGCGGTAGCTAGCCATCAATCAGGGGAATCGCGAGATCGGGTTGAGGAAAACATCCGTAGGTTCAAGGACAACCCAAACTGCTTCGTTCTCGTATGCGATCGCTCTGGAGAAGAAGGACATAACCTTCAGTTTGCCGACTGGTTAATTCACTTCGATCTCCCATGGTCGCCTAACCGACTAGAGCAAAGAATCGGAAGAGTTGACCGTATTGGCAGTAAAATCGGAGTTCAATTCTCTGTATTTCTTGGTCCCTACTTAGAAGATAGCCCCCACAATGCTTGGTATCAACTCTTAAAAGATGGGTTTGGTATCTTTCAGCAATCAATTGCCAGTTTACAGTTTTATGTAGACGAAAAACTTTCGGAATTGGAAACTATCTTGTTCCAATCAGGTGCTGCTGGATTATTGGAGATGATTGAGCCGATCAAGGAACAAGTCAAAGCGGAAATAGTGAAAATTAGCGAACAGAATGCACTAGATGAAATTGATGCTCTCGATGATAGTGCAACTGAATATTTTCAAGAGCTAGATAATTATGATGCCTGCCATCAGGAAATGCAAAGTGCAACTGAAGGCTGGATTTGCCAAGCACTGCATTTCTGGCAGCGTCAAGATCCGAATACGCCTGGGGTGGTGCGTTATCAATCCACCAAGCATACCTTGGTTTCACCGGATGATTTGAGAAATCGCTTTGCTTCTTCTTTAGACCAATTCGGTACTTATAACCGCCGGGTAGCGAACCAAAATTCTGGTGTCAAACTCTTCCGGATTGGAGAGGAATTGGTGGAAGCACTCTTCAGCTATATCGACTGGGATGACCGGGGTCAAACCTTTGCCATGTGGCGAGTTGAAGATTCTTGGGACTCTGGGGAAGGTATGGAGTGGTTTGGCTTTCGATTCAATTATGTCATTGAAGCAAATTTAGCAAATGACATGCAAGATGCTACAGCCAAAATTTTCCAGAGACGCGCCGATGGGTTATTTTCTCCAATTGTAGAGAGTATATTTATTGATGCACGAAATGAGCCAATGTGTGCTGTTGAAGATGAAGTACTCTTAAAGATCCTGCAACGTCCTTATAAAGATAGAAGCGGTAAATACCGAGATTACAACTTGGCAAAAAGTCGTTTGCCGATTCTGGATAACTTTGTTGAACCTGACAAATGGCAAGATTTTTGTCGTCAAGCGCGTAGCACTTCTTTAGAATTACTCAGTCACCGCCCCTACCTTATGGAATTGTGTTCTAAAAGTGCAAAATTTGCCTCACAAAAACTAGGTAAGCGACTGGATCAATTGCGCCTGCGCTTTAACAGACTTACTGAACAAGAGCAAATTTATGATGCGGTACTGGCGCGGGAACTTAGTCGTGAAACAGCGTTAAGCAAAGCGATTGTAGAAGGAATTCGCCATCCCCGAATTCGCCTTGATTCTGTTGGCTTCATTATCGTTTCTGGGCGGCATCCAATTCAATCTGAGGAAAAAGGGGATGAGTGACAGAATAATTACTAATTCGTAATTCGTAA
>CAZZYE010000957.1:0-3463 GCA_964658145.1 uncultured Stigonema sp. | reverse complement strand
GCACAAGAATTTATCACTCCTTTGACTTTAGCGACACTGTCTCGCCATCCGGCTTACACAGATGAAAATTTCTGGCAACCTACTCACTCACGTCCGTTACACATTGACCTAGGTGAATGGGCTTCGGTGTTTGTCATTGCACCTCTTTCAGCGAATACATTAGCAAAGTTAGCTCATGGTATGGCTGATAATTTGCTGACAAATACTGTGTTAGCATCTTTAAGTCCCGTATTGTTGGTACCAGCTATGAATACCGATATGTGGGAACAAGTAGCGGTGCAGCGAAATTGGCAACAGCTATTGACAGATAGTCGATTTCATGCAATGGGGACGGCATCGGGGTTATTGGCATGCGATCGCGTTGGTGCTGGCAGAATGGCAGAACCACATGAGATTGTTGCTTACATCCAATCTCTCCTACACACTGCAGGTAAACGAGATTTAGCAGGAAAGCGAGTTTTGATTAGTGCTGGGGGAACGCGAGAGTATTTAGACCCAGTACGGTTTATTGGTAATCCTTCGACAGGGAAAATGGGGTTAGCTTTGGCACATGCCGCACTCCACCGAGGGGCAAGTGTGACACTGGTACATGGTCCGGTAAGTTGGGCTGTACCTTTGGGTATACAAGCAATTCCTGTTATCAGTGCTGAGGAGATGCGAACAAGTATGCTGCAATGTTTACCGAATGCGGATGTGATTGTGATGTCGGCGGCAGTAGCAGATGTGAAGCCACGAGAGTATAGTCAAGAGAAGTTGGCAAAGCGATCGCTCCCAGAAGCTTTACCTCTAGAACCTGTACCAGATATCGTTACGGAATTGGCACACCGCAAGCGATCGCATCAGCAGTTAATTGGTTTCGCAGCACAGACAGGTGATATTGTCAAGGCTGCTTTGGAGAAATTGCATAGCAAGAACTTGGATGCGATTGTTGCCAATCCTATAGATGAGCCTGATAGTGGTTTTGGCAGTGATAATAATAAAGCGATATTTCTAGATAAGCAAGGACAACGGGTAGAAATTCCGCCTTGTTCTAAATTACAAATGGCGCATCATATCTTTGATTTTGTGGGAAATAACTAAAAAAGGAACCGCAGAGGCACAGAGAACACAGAGAAAGGCGAAGAAACTGAAATTTTGATAGGACCATTAGGTGAATGGTTATTCATATAGCAGTCCGATTTGATTTGTGAAATTATTTGTAGGGTGGGCATTGCCCACCATTACCAGGTTTGGTGGGCAATGCCCACCCTACAAAATTATCTATTGTGTACGAATGATTTAGGATTGCTATAACATGAAACCCAATTTCCATGTTCCAAATTAGAAATTGTGCCTCATGTCTTTAATTTTCTCGTTGATGCCTTGATGTTTTCAAAAGAACATAACCTTTCAACAAAATCCGGATGGTCTTTGCGATCGCGAGATCCAAGAGTTATCCAATCTCTGATGCCACTGTGGGGTTGGCTGTATCATCACTATTTTCGAGTTCAAACCAGTGGCTGGGAAAATATCCCATCTCACAAAAAAGTCTTATTTGTCGGTTCCCACAATGGCGGATTCGCTGCTCCCGATATGTTCATGATCATGTATGACTGGTTCCGACGATTTGGTGTCTCGCGACCAGTTTACGGTCTGATGCATCCCAAGGTATGGCAGCTGTCTCCCCCATTAGGACAACTAGCTGCTTTTTGCGGAGCAATTGAGGCTCATCCTAAAATGGCGATCGCCGCGTTGAGTTCCGGCGCCAGTGTACTCGTTTATCCTGGTGGATTGCAAGATGTCTTCCGACCGTATGACTTGCGTCACAAAATCTACTTTGCTGGGCGTCAGGGGTTTATCAAGCTAGCGTTACGAGAAAATGTACCGATTGTACCTGTAATTTCCTGCGGTGCTCACGATACGCTGATTGTGCTAGCTGACTGCTACAGAATTATGCAGCAACTCCACTCCTGGGGGATGCCTTGGTTGTTCGGGATTGATCCGGAAGTCTTCCCTATTTATCTAGGGCTACCGTGGGGACTGGCTTTTGGTCCATTGCCCAATATTCCATTGCCTGTGCCTATCCACACGCGGGTTTGTCCTCCCATTGTGTTTGAACGTTACGGTCGGGAAGCAGCGAGCGATCGCGAATTAGTCAACGCCTGCTACGAGATGGTCCAAAGTCAGATGCAGCAAGAGTTGGACGGTTTAGTCAGGACAATTTCAACGCACCCTACGTCAATCAACTAACGGGCAGGATGCACTGCTAGCTCTAATTCAAAACGTTCTCCGGGCTTTGGATCAACCACTCGAGTTGTTAAATGATGTTGTGCTAATAAGGTGCGAAACTCGTCAACGCTACCCAGCGCACGAAGAATCGAGATCAGTAGACCCTCAAATACTACATCACCCCCTGCTGCCGTAGAAAGAATCACTTGGGGTTGTAACCATTCAACCACTTGGAGCGCACTCTTTCTACCTTTAATAATCGGTCCTAGTAAGGGAATTTCTAAATCGATGATCGGAGTAATAACTACATCTATAGGAGCAGCCTCTTTTAATGAAGGGGAGTGGTGTCCGTGAGGCTCGTAGTATAGCGTAGTGCCACTAGTCAAGTCTGTCAACAAATAACCATTTTCTACTAGCATGGGACCAACTGGTGAACCTGGGGTTGCCTGGATTTTCACCCGTTCAATAAAGGTAAAAGTGTCTCCATGCGCTAGTATCGTCACGTTGCTATAACCCAACCCTTGGACGACCTTTGCAGCATTAGGCGACGCCACAACTGGAATACTGCGGTCAAGTTTTTGGAGAGTTGGTGGGTGAGTGTGATCTTCTAAACCTTGAGACAGCAGTATCAGGTCGATATTCTCTGGAATTGAACGAGGAGTCGAGCGATCGCCTTTAAAAAACTAAGTCAGGTTACCGAAAACTAGTGGTCCACTCAACCAGGGGTCAAGCAGAATCCGTTGACCTCCCATTTCAATCAACCAAGAGTTGCTATCTAGCCAGGTGAGATGCATCGTGCCAACAGTAAAAGCTCTTCTGCTTTATTGTAACGAATCGTTGCATTTTTTAATTCGTTATTATAAGTACGTATGCAAAAACATTTCTGTCATTGCGAACGAAGTGAAGCAATCCCAAACCCCTGCGATTGCTACCCGGAGGGAAGCCCCTCCGGGGTCTACATTCCGCTTCTCTCTATTCGCAATGGCATTGTATATTTAATTTTACATGACTACTTAGGATTCCTAAATCATTCGTGAGATCAAGAAACCCGGTATCTCCAAGATACCGGGTTTCTGAGGCTCAGTATTTTCTCACAAATGAAATAGAATTGCTATAGATTACGCGCTACTACTAAACAATTTAGCAATAGTTATCATCGGTAAATACAAGCGCTGCGACTGCTCTTGAAACGGAATAAACTGATGGTGTTTGTAGAAAGCATGCGCTTTGTCATCTAGAGCATCAACCACAACCG
>CAZZYE010000956.1:0-3469 GCA_964658145.1 uncultured Stigonema sp. | reverse complement strand
GATGGCATCCAGTCTTGTGCCAGTTGTCACTTTCATGCTGGAGCAGACAGCAGATCTAAGAACCAGATTAGCCCAAGTGCAGGTGATACGACTTTGACTTTCACTACGGGAAGCGGTCCGAACTACCAGCTGACTGCAGCAGATTACCCATTCCATCAGCTGGCAGACCCAAATGACAAATCCTCTGACCTTGTCTCTGACAGTAGTAACGTCACGGGTTCGCAGGGGGTCTTCAGTTCACAATTCGTTGACGTCGTTCCTGGCAGTGACAAGGACAACGTGACGCCTTTGAACTCTAATGTCTTCAATGTGAATGGCACGAATGTACGCCAGGTGACGAACCGCAATACACCAACGGTAATCAACGCGGTGTTCAACTTTCGTAACTTTTGGGACGGACGCGCTCAGAACACCTTCAACGGGGTGAATCCCTTTGGATTGAGAGACAAGAATGCTTTTGTTTTGAAAGCAACCAGCCCAAGGGAATTGAAAGATGTGCAAGTCAGTCTGAATAATTCGTCTCTGGCTTCACAGGCAGTGGGACCGCCGCTCAATGCCTTGGAGACGTCAGCCGTAACCAATAAAAAATCGGGGTTCGCACCCTTGGTCGTACCGTTGAAGATTGCGCCGTCCGCACAAACCGATCCCGGAGTGTCGAACGCACAAAGTCGGCCTGTTAACAA
Source organism: uncultured Stigonema sp. (assembly GCA_964658145.1). Classification (GTDB taxonomy): domain Bacteria; phylum Cyanobacteriota; class Cyanobacteriia; order Cyanobacteriales; family Nostocaceae; genus Stigonema. The sequence goes on along the minus strand of CAZZYE010000956.1, from coordinate 2,786 downwards.
TAACCCTGTTTCGCAGCCATCAACAAATACTAACCAATCAAGCCGACCATCGGTGTCAGATAGCAAGCCTTTGACAAGGTTCGGTAGGAAACTCGGTAAGAAGCTACTTTCCTTGAAGCCCCTTGCCAAGCAAATTGTGGCTGATGATGACAGCGTCCTTCATAATTTAAGCAATTTCCCCGAAAAAGGTCTCAATAAGACCTATGAGGCGCTGATCCAGAAGGCCTTCAAGCCGGAGTGGTGGCGATCAAATATGGTCATCCAAGTCGATCCACAAACTGGCAATCGAACCTTCATCCGCAAGCCGAATCGCCCCTTGACCACCAACGAATACACGCTCTCTGAGTACAACTTCTCGCTCTACTTTGGGCTAGCAGTTCAGGCGTATGAGTCAACACTGGTGTCTGCTGATACACCATTTGACCAGTTCTTAGCTGGCGACACTAACGCCCTGACTGACCAGCAGCAGCAGGGGTGGAACATCTTCCAGAACAACGGGTGCATTGCCTGCCACGCTGGATCGGAATTGACTACCGCTTCAGTGAGCAATGTAGCTCAAAGCGGACGAATCAACCGTTCGGCTTTTGGTCAAAAACTCGCCCAAGACACTGGCTTCTTCAGCATTGGTGTCAGACCCTCTCAGGACGACCTCGGTTTGGGTGGTAATGACGGTTTGTTTGGTAATGGTCAAGGTAATCCGCTCTCTGAGGCACGGTTGGCTCAGCAAGGAATATTTAACTACCTCCTCGGAGAAGACCCCCCTAACCTCAATCCATCGCTTAGCCCTAGCGAACGCGTGACTGCGGACGGAGCTTTCAAGGCACCCGGACTCCGCAATGTGGAACTCACTGCTCCCTACTTCCACAATGGTGGTCAGTTGACCTTAGAGCAAGTGGTTGATTTTTACAGTCGGGGCGGGGACTTTGGGGGTTTGCCAGTACTGAACCTGACACCAGAGGCAAAACAGGCGGTGGTTGCCTTTTTGAAAGGGCTGACTGATGAGCGAGTCCGCTATCAAAAAGCCCCCTTCGACCACCCGCAACTGTTCGTTCCTAACGGACATCCAGGAGACCAAAACTCCGTCACCAACGACCCCAATGTCCAAACAGAGGACGGCGTCCAGCAAGCGACGGATGATCTGCTAGAAATCCCAGCTGTCGGTCGTAAGGGTGGCGATCCTCTGCCGAACTTCCTCGCCAACTCGTCAACAAACGAATAATTCCTGAATTAGGAAGATATCGGGCGATCGCAACGGGTTGTTTCCACACCCGTTGCTTTTTTGTAGCCCTATAAACTTTTCACCTTACTGCTGTGTACCAAAATCCTGAGTCCAGTAGTGTTTGAACTGAGCCGCATCGCTGAAGGCATACCCAATGCCAATTTCGCGATAATTGGCACTCTCGAATATTTTGGCGATGTCCGTCATATGTGAGATTTTTCATTCATCCAACTGAGAACCAAAGAAAGCTGCTTGTGTCGAAGCGCGTATGTTTCAGTTCCGATGCTCATCTACTGGAGTTAAGCAAAGTTAAGAGGTTACCGATATGAAAAGCAGTATGCTGGTTTTGGCAATTGGAGCTTTATTCACTAGCTTTGGAGTTAGTGTTTCTAAAGGGGTTTCGACCCCGCCCAATTCGATCTACCTTGAACAAGATTCCTGATCACCCGACACCATACAGTCGCTATCACAAACGGGATTCAACTTTGATAGTCAAACCCTCCCTTGGGGAGCATCAGAGTCGATCTTGGTGGACCCGTTGTCGGGTTTGTTCTACGGTGCTAGCGATCGGCGCAGACCGGCAGGTGCGGCTCTTGCCTTCTGAATTCAAATGAGTCAAGTCTCGAACCTGAATCCTTACCTGAGTTATTTATTGCAACCGTTATTTATCCCAAATCCAATATCTGTTGCTGGAATTCAGTAAAATGGAATAAATCTAGCTATCGCCACTCGACATTAAGTACATTTACCAGAGCATTGCCAGTTTTTGCAACGTAACTACTTAGAGTGAGAATATGAGGTTAGATTGTTGCGGTTAAGACCTTTAACACTCTGCTATTAATGAGGATACCGAATTATGGCAATTTTCGAGACGTTAAAAGACGAGCACGATCTTTTGAGAAACCAACTCACTAAGATACTTGATTTGTCTAATAGCGCAAAGGTTGAGAGACAGGAGTGTTTTGAGGATCTGAAAAAAACGCTCAACTCTCATACTCTTGCAGAGGAAGAAATTCTTTATGAAAGTCTGCTACCTGTAGAGCATTTAGAGTCTGAAGTAAGGGAGGGAATTGAAGAACACAGACTTTCAAATCAACTTTTGGTCGAGTTAAATAGTCTTGATGTTACCCATCCACAATGGGAGGCTAAAGTAAAGGCTCTTAAAGACTTGCTGACTCACCACTTAAAAGAAGAGGAACTCGAGCTTTTTGCAGAGGGGCGGAAAGTTTTCGATAGCGAAAGGCAGAAAGAGCTTGCAGCTATGTATTTGCAGAAAAAAGAACAGATATTAACAGAAAATTCCTTGATCAAAGAGACTCCACTGGAGGCAGAATTGCAAAACTAAGGGAAAATAGCATTTCAATAAGCAGAATGGCACTTTTGTCAAGGGGACATTAGTGCCATTCTGCTACGGATAAAACTCTAACGGATGTTTTGCGTAAGTATTTTCTGCTTGGCTTATATCATGTCCGTTGAAAGCGTGGGTCATTATATGACCGTAGGGGCGGGGTTACCCCGCCCTTACCATGTGGTCAATTCTACGAGATGAAACGACCGAATTCCGTTA
>CAZZYE010000955.1:0-3470 GCA_964658145.1 uncultured Stigonema sp. | reverse complement strand
AATTAGCAATTAGCAATTAGCAACCAACAACTAACTAAAATACCGCATCAGTATTGATTCCAGTTGGACGATGCCAACTGGTTTATTAATATATTCGTTAGCTCCCAGTTGGTTTAAGCAAGCTGACTGCGGATAAGCAATGCTTGCGTGTTCATCAGTCGTTTTCTTTGGCATCATCATTACCACCGGCAAATCTTGCAAATCTGGCTGTTGTCGCAGGCTATTTAGCAAATCCCAGCTTCGCAAATCTCCTACTAAGACTAAATCTAACAAAATTAAATCTGGCTGTTGGCTTCGCACCCGATCTAAAAAGCTGTTCCCGTCTTCTATCCGCTCGACTTTGTAGCCAATTGTCTGAAGATAATCTTGTAGCAGTATCGCCGTGTGTTCTTCGTCTTCTACAAGCAAAATCCGTTTAGTTGTGGAAGCAAAATGAGGGACAGGGGAGTCAGAATCTTCTCCCGCAACTCCTGCACCCCCGGCTCTCTTTTGCACTTGATCTGGTAGAAACAGGTGAAACTGACTGCCTTCTCCCAAAGTTGATTCCACAGTCACATCTCCACCATGCAATCGCGCTAACTTGCGCGTTAAAGCTAAACCCAAACCAGTGCCTTCGTACTGACGATTCAATTGACTGTCGAGCTGTTTAAACGGTTCAAACAGAAATTTAAATTGAATTGGGTCAATACCAATGCCTGTATCTGATACTGTAAATGTAATGCCTTGAGGTACTTTTTTGACGAACAGTGACACCTGACCTGCTGAAGTAAATTTGATAGCATTGGTCAGAAGATTTAGTAGCATCTGTTTGACTCTTCGGTCATCGGCAATGCAAATATCTGCCTTCTCATCAATTTCTGTTGTCAGTTGCAATCCTTTTTCTAATGCCCGATCGCGAACTGTCGATGTTACATAATCACACAATTGTTGCACTTGCAAAGGTAACAGCAAGAGTTCTTCTTTACCTGCTTCCACTTTAGACAGGTCAAGAATATCGTTGATCAGCGCCAGCAGGTGTTCACCACTGGTATAAATACAATCGACATACTCCTTCTGCTTGTTATTGAGAGTGCCAACCATTTCTTGTTGCAGCAATTGGGACAACCCCATAATCGCGTTGAGAGGTGTTCGCAGTTCGTGGCTCATGGTTGCTAAAAATTCACTTTTTGCCCGACTACCAGCTTCCGCTGCCTCCTTAATTTCGCACAGTTTCAACTCGCTTTGTTTGCGTTCAGTAATATCCTCGATCGTGGCGAGGAAAAACTCAGGTTCGCCGTTTGTGTTCTTAATTAGAGAAATGCTCAGGTTCGCCCAAATTAACCGACCATCTTTATGCAAAAAACGCCTTTCCATCTCCAAGGGATGTATTGCAGTTGGGTTTTGCTCCTCGTCTACATTAATTCCTGCTATCAATTGTTTGTAAAGCTCTAAATCCTCTCCCGTTTGAGAAATGTAATCTGTAAAGTGCTTACCACAAAGTTCTTCCCGGCTATATCCCAGCATTTGAGATAGCACCGGATTGGTATCTACAATCCGTGCTTTCATGTCTACAAGTCCGATAGCTATTAAGGAACGCTCAAAAATTGCCCGGGATCGCGCCTCACTTTGCTGCAAAGCGAACTGTGTAGCGCTTCGTTGCGATGCTTCTATTGCCAGTGTAATGAAATCAGCTATAGAACCTGCAAAATTCTCTGACTCTAAAGTCCACTCGCGTTCCGTCCCAATATGTTCATGACACACTACCCCCACCAAACAACCTCCTAACCAAATTGGTGCATTCAGCACAGAAGTGATGCCATACACAGAAAGATAAGACTCAGAAAATTCTTGAGTTCTTTTGTCGTTGAAAGCATCATGGGCGGCAATGGTACGTTCCTCTTCTAAAGCCTGAAAATAAGCAGGATAATCCGATGAAGCCAAAACAATACCGGAAGAATGACGTTTGGCACTTCTTTCGTACAAATCGATACATTCAATTTTTGAGCAATCTGAGTTGTACAACCACACACTAACTCGCTCTACATCCAGCGTTTGAGCAGTGGCTTCCGTGATTTCCTTTAATGCCGCGTCAAGATTGCCTTGTTGAAATGTTTTGCTCCTTGCCAATTGCATTAACGTTTGGCTCTGTTTTCGCAGACAATTTTCCCTTGTTTGCCAAGTCTTTTCCACTTGCTGCCACTCGGTAAGATCGCTGGTCGCCACTATCTGCTTTTGTAATCCTTGGTTAGGAATGATTTTGCCTTGCATTTCCCCAGGAAAAATATAACCGTTTTTTTAACTACAACTATTTCATAGCGTTTTTCATACCCTGAAAAAATATTGTTTCTAATTAATTATTGTAAAAATTTGGATTTGAGTCATTAATTATGAGTTATTGGTGATTAATAATTGGTCTTCTCCTAGTACTCTAAAGTATGCCCAACGTGCGCCTGTACATTAACCTGGAGAAAGATATTTGAACTGTTGACGTTTGCCAAAATTGAAGCGATAGCAACTGTTAAGCGAGGTGGAGCAATGAAAGATGGTAGCGTGAGAATTGTCTCTCTGATTCCGAGTGGAACAGAGATTCTAGCAGCTTTGGGTTTGTCAGACGCGATTGTTGGGCGATCGCACGAATGTGACTATCCTCCAGAAATCCAAGATCGCCCAATTTGCACTCAAGCACGCTTGAATACCAATGCTCCTAGCAGCGAAATTCACGATCAAGTCAACGACTTGTTACAATCCGCTCTCAGCATTTATCAAATCAAAACGGACGTTTTAGAAAAATTGCAGCCCACCCACATTGTCACCCAAGACCAGTGTGATGTTTGTGCTGTCAGCTTGACAGAAGTTGAAAAGGCAGTTGCTTCTCTCACCCATAGTTCCCCCCAGATTATTTCCTTACAACCTAATGTTTTTCAAGATGTCTGGGCTGATATTGAGCGAGTCGCTCATGCCTTGGGGGTAGACTCGCAACGGTTACTGGAAAATTTAGCAGCTCGCGTCAAAATTGTCGAGCAAAAAACACAAGGACTATCCCAAACAGAAAATCTCCCAACCGTCGCCTGCGTCGAGTGGACTGACCCTTTAATGGTCGCTGCTAATTGGATTCCTGAGTTAGTCTCCTTGGCGGGAGGAAAGCCACTATTTGGGATCGCCGGAAAGCCTTCTGCTACTTTCAAATGGGAAGAACTCATTACAGCCAATCCAGATGTAATTATCTTTATGCCCTGCGGCTTCGATTTAGATCGCACTCGTCAAGACGCCCAGTTGTTAATTCATCGTCCAGAGTGGGAACAACTGCATGCGAACCAAAGTGGCAGAGTTTACATTACTGATGGCAATGCCTACTTTAATCGCCCAGGTCCTAGACTGGTAGAGTCTTTAGAAATTTTGGCAGAAATTCAGCATCCAGAAATTTTCCAATATGGCTATAAGGGAAAGGCGTGGTCGGTGTTGTAAGAGGGGGATGAGGGGGATGAGGAGGA
>CAZZYE010000954.1:0-3473 GCA_964658145.1 uncultured Stigonema sp. | reverse complement strand
AATGCGTCAAGGGGATTTCCCTGTTGCCTGTTCCCTGTTAAGAGTTCCCTTTTAAGAATTACGAATTACGAATTATTCCGTCTATGCATTCCCTTAAACACTCAGCAATACGTTTTGCTGCTCCCGGTTGACCCATGCGCCGCACACCATTTTCAGCAATCATATGCAATCTATCTGGATAAGCTAAGAGCGATCGCACCACCGCAACAACTTCCTCAGGCTGTTCCACTAAGATCGCAGACCCTCCCAACAAGCGGCTTTGCGCTTCCGCAAAAGAATGGGTAAATTGAGGACCTCTTCCTGGTATGATAATTGCAGGTTTTCCCAAACCGACAAATTGCTCTGTTGCTGTTCCTGCCATAGCGATCGCCAAATCTCCTAGATGTAAGCAGTCATTATAAGCATTTTGTGTCAAAATCTGATATGCATTTTTTTGCTTAAATGTCAAGGCAGTGGCATCGGAAATATTGACTGGAGATTCTGAATGAGGACGCCAGCCTTGGGATTGGAGAATTTGGCGCATACTGTCATAGTGTAAACTGGGAGCGATCGCACCCAAAAACACCACCGTTCTATTCGTGTGTTTAGCGAAATCTCGCCCCTGGAAAAGTGCCATCAATGCAGACACGGCAATCATAATTTGCTGCCAGTTGGCATAAGCTTCTGGTGGACGGGAACCAGGTAAAAGAGTCACAACCATTGGTCTAGCTAATTCTTGCTGTTCTATATCAGATCGGTAAACTCGTTGGAGTGGAAATTTTGGTTCCAGACCATCCATCATTGGGTTACCCAAATCAAAAGCAGGAATCTGCCACTTTTTTAATATTTCCGTAGTCAACGAGTCTCTAGGAAACACCGCCTTGCAGTGACGCTGACTCATCAACCAACGTTCCCAAGGATGGTAAACTGAACCGGAAAAGTTTTCCCAACGTGCAGCTTTTGCTTTCCGTTTTAATAACCCAGCTTCATCTCGGACGTAGTATTCCGATTTCGCTGTACCCACAAAAGCATAATTTGTACCGCTCAAAAACGCAAACAAGAGCGGCACAATATCTCCCACTGCTAAGATGGCATTCCTGTTACCTAATTTTTGCTCTCGATTTACCCAGTGGCGGATAGCGTTAAACTGGCTAAAGGTAAGTTGCACTAACCCGCCACGCACATCTCCTATGAGTTGGCGTCCATCCATGTAAATAAAACCACCAGAGGGCATGGTGCGTACTGAACCAATCAGGGGGATATCTAACTGTTGGTAGGCGTGTCCTTCACCTACTAAGGGCAAAACGAAGATCTCAGGCGGGTTGGGTTGTTGCTGGAGTTCCCGCAAAATTCGGACTGCGATTCTATCCTCCCCATGACCATTGCTTAAAACGAGTAATCGCAAGTGAGAAGTTGCAGCTTGCGGGTAGGAGGTTAGGGGTAAGGGCGATACATCACTCATGAAAAACAAAAACTCGTAACTGACTAGGTCGGCGCAAATAAACTTAAGTAGTGAGGGGGTTAAAAGAAATCTTGCTGAGTCCCAATTACCTTTTTCCCGATAAATATGCCATTTAGATGCGAGACAGCTTATATTATAAGGAAGAAAAACCAGCCGGCGGGGAATGGTTCACAGAATGCTGGGTCAGCAACCAGATTTGATATCAATCAAGATTCAGGGTAGACTCAAAACTCAAGACTGGATTTATCATCTCCAGCTTAATTTAGGGCTTAATGCTTTTCTACTAACTCAGGACTTAGGACTCAGGACACTCTATGCTAGCTGGTACAACCTTACAGAGTGGCAAATATACTCTAAACCAGGAAATAGGGCGGGGTGGCTTTGGCATTACGTTCAAAGCCACACATCACTTCTTAAATCAGATAGTGGTGATTAAAACCCTGAATGAAAAGCTGCGACAACATCCTGATTTTATTAAGTTCGAGCGTCAATTTCAGGATGAAGCAAGACGTTTGGCTACTTGTATCCATCCGAATATAGTCCGGGTTAGCGACTTTTTTGTCGAAGATGGGCTGCCTTACATGGTGATGGAATACATTCCCGGAGAAACCTTATTAGAGGCATTTGTCCTGCCTGGGATACCAATGCCCGAAGAAAGAGCAATTCATTACATGTGTCAACTTGGGGCAGCATTGCAGGTGATACACAACAATGGTTTGCTGCACCGAGATGTGAAACCTGATAATATCATTCTCCGTCAAGGAACTCAAGAGGTAGTGCTGATTGATTTTGGCATCGCACGGGAATTTAACAGTGGAGTCAGACAAACTCACACTGGTCTGGTTTCTGAAGGCTATTCACCGATTGAACAGTACCTGTCGCAAGCACCTCGTACACCTGCAACAGATGTATATGGTTTAGCTGCAACGCTATACGCACTTTTGACAGCACAAGTTCCCCTGCCGGCGCTGCTACGCGATCGCGAACCAATGCCTACTCCCAAAGAACTACAACCCCATCTCAGTGCTGCAGTTAATCAGGCAGTGATGCGGGGTATGGCTGTAGAGGCTCACTATCGTCCGGCGACAGTCGCAGAGTGGCTGAAGCTGCTACCAGGAGATAGGGTGAGCGCTGTACCTCAACCAGTATTAAATCAAATAGTACCAACTATCGATTTATCTACCCAGCCCGACCCAGTGATACCAGCACATGTGCAAGTTAATAATATTAATGCGCAACTACCTAAAAATCGCAGCCCAGTTCTCAAGAAACTGCGATCGCCTCAGGTTTTGATTGGCATCGGTATAGCTATTCTTGCTGCAATAGCAGGTTTTGGCATCACTAAGAGCTTGATTACTAAAAAGACTCCTCAACCGCAGCCATCCCCACAGCTGTTTCTGCCAAAGCCTAATCATGAAGCTTCTGGGGAAGTACGCCCTATTAAGATTACACCGTCGCCTTCAGTACAACCGACTAACATCTCGTCGCCATCTGAGTCTCCACCTGTCTCTACTTCTAAATCGCGCAGGCGGCGTCGTCATGTTTCTAGTGAAGACTCCCCAAGTTCCAACGTGACACCAGAATCGCCTCAACGCAACTCAGGAGAATCCCAACGCCGCAAACGGGATGTGGAAACGCCAGCACCATCTTCGTCTAGCACTGCAACTAAGCGATCGTTAACGGAGAAACTACGAGCAATCAGAGATTCTCGCAGTGTTTCTCCATCACCATCATCAGCAAATAAATCACCCTCTTTGGTTGTACCAGTACCATCATCAGGAGAATCAAAGCAGTTAAATCCTCCTGGTGTCGTAGTACCAACTCAGGAAATGGAAAGGCAAAATTCCTCTGCTGACAGTCAACCACAAAGGGAACACAAGGAGCAGATAAAGATAGAAGATGATAATATAACAATTAGTCAATAGTCAATTGATAAAAAAAGGGAACTCTTAACAGGGAACAGGGAACAGGAAAAGAAAAAAAATGCGCGTTGTGGGATACAAACCCACTTCAAAAAAGATGTCCGATCGTT
>CAZZYE010000953.1:0-3489 GCA_964658145.1 uncultured Stigonema sp. | reverse complement strand
TTCCGCGTAGCGGTACTAGTACGCACTATATATATTTCCCTAGATCCAACCATACAGAAGCATTGATGAAACCTTAAAACCTTTCATAATAAAAAGAGCGCATACGAGATAATGGGACGCTTATGAATCCAGACACTTCTTTTGGCAGTACCCAGGAACCCTTGGTTGATGCTCACCTGCAACAGTTGCAGGATCAACATCGGGACGAGCTGGAGAATATCGTTCGGGTCCTGGCAAGTATCACCCATATTTCCCCAGAACAGGTGAAACCCTATATAGACACCTTGCTGCGGCAACTAATCGATAAACAGCAACGCCCCTTTCATGAAACCGCAACAGCAGAAGAGTGGGTTACGGCTTTCCGGACATGGGCGGAAAGCCACCGTCATGATGCGCCTCCTCTTTCGGATTATGCGGTCAGCCGGGAAAGCATGTATGAGGATGAGAGACTGTAGTGGCTTACTTGATCGATACTAATATACTGCTGCGAAGCGCAGATCCTGCTCACCCGATGTATAACGATGCAACCAACGCGGTTTCCTTACTGAGGAAGCAAGGGGAAACGCTATGCATCGTCCCGCAAAACCTCATCGAGTTCTGGAACGTATACACCCGTCCAGCAAACAGGAACGGGCTGGGGCATACTGCCGAAGAAGCCGGGGAAGAAATCAGGCGGCTCAAGGCTTTCTTTACATTTGTGGCTGATACCGCCAGCATTTACGACGAGTGGGAACGGCTAGTCGTGCAGTATCAAGTCAAAGGGGTCAATGTCCACGACGCACGGCTAACGGCTGCCATGCTTGTGCATGGGCTAACCCATATCCTTACGTTCAATATCGAGGATTTCAATCGTTATGCTGGGGAAATTACCCCTGTCAATCCTACGTCTATTACCCCTTGATATCATGTTCGGATAATTACTTGTAATTCAAATCTCTCCGCGTCTCCATGTCCCCGTGTCTCCGTGTCGGTCTTAATCATAAGCATTCAACCGAACCTGATATGATGCCTCAAGCGTGCTTTTCTCTGTAATTAGATTATTAAAAGCAGGGGATTTAAAGCGGACGCCTTTTATATGAGCGCTGTGCGTCTCGAAAAAAATCTTTTTATTTTTTTCATAAATAAATCGCGAAGCGCTGCCTCGCGTTGCGCGGCAGTCTAGGGGAACCTATACCCTTGATCTTTGGGGCTAATTTCTTTTCTGTTAAGAGTTCCTTTTTCCATTTTACCAACTTTTGATGATTGGGCATCCAAGAAGGTATCCAGGGCAGACATACGGCGAACTCGACGGCATAAGGGGTAGCGTTACTACTAGTATGCCAGATATTTATCGTTTTACCAACATTCGGTTAAAAGTTGGGATTTACAACGCTAAATTCTAATGTCTTGGTAGTCCTCTTCGCAGTAGCGAACAGATGGTTCCTTACAATGTTCCAGGCTACTGCACCTACCGATAATTTAGCAGGCTAACGGCAAAGTTGAGCCGACGCAGATATTTTTTTGCTCCCAGCCGATCACTCTTGTTCGTTCGACCCCAACGCTGTGTTAAGCAGGCTAACTACTGGAGTTTAGACTAAATTCTATTTTTCAGGCTACAACCCTTGTGTAGCAAGCATTTTAGACTTGGGAATCATAACAAGCTTGTAAATTAGGAAAGCCTGTCTGGATAAGGGTTTGGTGGTTTGGGAAGCAAAATTAGTCTAAACTCCAATAACTGTTCACTCTGCGGAAACTTACTATATAACTACCTCAAATTGGGTGATTATACAGAATTTTTCTTCTGATACTCGACCGTTAAACCCAAGGCATGTTGAGTCTCTAGCAGAGTCAATTGCTGTTCTGGGACTGATTGAACCTCTAGTGTTGGACAATCAGGGTAGGTTGCTGGCTGGAGGACATCGGTTAGAAGCTATTCGATTGCTCAAATCCCAGCAAGTAGAAATTTATCAGAAACCTTCGGATGTGAAAATAAGCGAACGCACAGCTATGACGACATCGGGATAGAACAGGCGCACAATAAGGATTAGAAGCAACTGATGAGATTTGGCGAGATTCAAATTATGGTATGGGGTATGCCCGACAGTCTTAAAGCGAACCTAGAGTTATAATGTCACTAGTTATTTACTACCTAAAAAGATAAGTATGAATAATGATAAGCAAAAAACTATCGATGACATTATTTTAGCTGGAGAGCAGGGAATTACTAGTTATTCATCTGGTCTGGTTAGGAGAGGATTAGACTTAGCTAACCAGATTTTACCAGATGATCATAAGAATTTAGAGTTAGATGATTCTAGAGTTGCGACTAGAACCCAGTCAGAGATTGTTCAGTCATCGCAAACTGATGACCACAGCAGTGATCGTGCCATAGACTACACCCGACTCCGCGACTTGCTAGCTGCTGGAAATTGGAAACAAGCAGATGAAGAAACGCTCACTGTCATAATTAAAGCAACAGGTAGAGAACAACTTGGTTGGCTAAGTAGTGAATCTGTCAGAAACTTTTCTTGTACTGACTTACGCACTATTGACAAACTTTGGGTAAAATACAGTAATGGACGCTTTGGCTTTAGTGTGCAAAAGCGCATCTGGGAAAGCGTTGGTCGTGACTACCAAAAGTTAGGCAATTGCGTTGGATGGAGAGAGGAAAGGATGACCGTTAAATGGATCAGCTACTCTAAGGTTACTTTTGATACCTCAGCACCTGAGGGTCATCTTCCGGTGTTTTTTGGGTTGCAAATTGTTGGGGTATGTGGGGGTGGTTGGGGGTGGTTGGGTTGTCTCTTCTCTCGCATCCAAACTTGTCAACTGTAACATGGGGTAGATCTAGCCACCGTGTCATGAGGGGCAAGATAGACTAAAAGTATTGCTGTATATGCTTTTCAGTTATGGGTTTTTATTAAATCGTCTACACATAGTTCGCGCTCATCTACCCAAATTCACCACAAGGTGGAACGAAAGAATAAGGGTTTTAGCCATGTTCTGGTATACTACAAACATGGGTTTTATACTACTTACCCTAGGTAACAAGCTGGCTAGATCTACCCCAGGTCGGTGGTGTACCTGACGGCAAGTTTAATGAAGAAGCTTGGGAAAAATTAGGCGATCGCGTTGGATGGAAAGTGAGAGTGAAAGAAAGCTGGAAGACATACGATGAAGTTATTTTTGATACTACAGCCCCCTTGGGGCACCTCCCTCTGCGGTTTCTGTTGGGTGGGTGGGGGTTCGACGACTTAGCGTGGGGGGTTGGTGGGGGTGGTACTTCTTCTCTCGCATCTAGACTTTTAAAGTGTGATCTATAGTGCGATTCGTTGGCTAGATTGGGCTATTAGTGTTAACGATGCTTTAGTAAAAATCTTAAATCACTTAGGAAAAACGCTAGGAGAAAATACCATATTTGTTCTAAATTCCGTAATCAAAGTAAAAAACTTACATTTTAACTGTACGTTCGCTCATTTTTAACCGCAAGATTTAATAAGCGCCTTACAG
>CAZZYE010000952.1:0-3500 GCA_964658145.1 uncultured Stigonema sp. | reverse complement strand
AAAAAGCCCCCCTTTTTAAGGGGGGTTGGGGGGATCTTCAGGGAGTGACGCTTCTCACTGAACCGTATTGAATTAAAAAAGGTTTGATATCATGTCCGGTTGAACATTAGTCCGCCGCGAACCAAGTGAAGCAATCTCCAAAAGTTGGCGATTGCTACTCTCCCTTGAAGCCCCCTTCTGGGTCTACACTTCACTATCGTTGCGCTCGCGGTGGACTTTTACAGCCAATTTCATCTATTTGAACCACAGACGCTCTTGTAGGGGCATAACAATGTTGTGCCCCTACAATGTGGTCTATTTGTGTGAAAAGAACTGTAATAAGGGAACTCCAACAAATAAATTATCCAATATTGTGGGGTAAGCTCTCTAGCCCGCCCAGTTCATAGGGCGGGCTAGAGAGCTTACCCCACAAGAAATAGTTGGATATTTTTTTACTTGGAAATCCCTAAGCTATCAAACGGACATGATATAATACCTTAATGGAGATAGGTGGTCATTTTTCAGTCGGGGTTTAAATTCCAGTCTGAAAAATAATTACGAATTACAAATTTTTAACTGCGGTTAAAATTCTAAAATATGCTGCGCAGTAATTTGTGGCTGTTCAAGGTGAGGCACATGACCACAATCTTTTATCCAAATAAGTTTACTGTGCGGAATCGCCTGCTTAAACTTCTTTGCATCCCCAGTACCTAAAATCTTGTCAGAATCACCCCACAATATTAGTGTTGGTTGCACAATTTGTGATATTTGCTGAAATTTGAAAGCAGTGTAACCCCCACTTTTCGTGAAAGCAATCAAAGCTTTACTCCAACTAGATATTTCTAGGTGCAATGCTGTACATAATTGGGCATCAATTGATGCAAGCTGCTTATTTTTGTAAGCAGAACGGGAAATACTAGTACGTATTCTGGGATTACGCAAGAACTCAGTTGCCAAATAATCCAATGGTGGAAATATAAATTTGCTCAACGGTGGATTACCCGTTAAACCAGCGCTGTCAATTAACACCAGCTTTTGCACCGCTTCCGGGTAAGTGAGGGTGAAATCAATCGCCGCTGCACCCCCCATCGAAGCGCCTACTAAAATCACAGGTTGGTTAATCAGGGTTTTCCAGAAATGATAAAAATGGGTTTTAATGGCAGTCTTGCTTAACTGTACCCCTGTAGGTCTGTCTGTAAACCCAAAACCTAATAAATCAACTGCCCAAGTTTCATTGTGTACTGCAAGCAGTGGTAAAAGGCGACGAAATTCTAACACGGAACTATCGAAACCGTGAATTAACAGCAACGGTGTTCCGCCACTACCCTGATGTACGTAGGTTGTGGTAATTGGTTGTGTACTCAGAGGAGTGGCGATCGCTATCTGCTTGATGCTCTGAGCAAGAGCAATGGAGGCGGGTTCTGTCAGTTGGCTGACTGTGGCAGGTAGAAAATTAGGAAACATATATTTTATTCTATCTGATGATTCATATCAGGCGTGAGAAGTTTGACGTTCTTGAATGAGGGGAATGCGAATCACAAACTCAGCACCGACTCCTGGTTGGGAAATGCATTCTATGGAACCGCTATGTCTTTCTGTAATAATTTGGTAACTAATCGCTAGTCCCATACCCGTACCTTTTCCCACGGGCTTGGTGGTAAAAAAGGGATTAAATAGTTGATTTTTAATCTCTTCTGGTATTCCCAGTCCGTTGTCAGCAATGCGAATTGTGACTTGATTTGGCGCTAGTAATTGGGTGCGAATATAAATTCGGGGATGATCCGTTTTCAGTTGTTTTTTTGTTGCCCACCGACCTCTAACCACTGAATCTTCTAAAGCATCAATTGCATTCGTTAAAATATTCATAAATACTTGATTTAGCTGCCCAGCATAACATTCAATCAAGGGGAGGTCGCCGTATTCTTTGAGCACCTCAATTTTTGGGCGCTGGTCAGTGGATTTGAGGCGACTTTGGATAATCATTAAGGTACTATCAATTCCCTCATGGATGTCAACCGCTTTCATTTCAGCTTCATCTAAGCGTGAGAAAGTCCGCAGAGAAAGCACAATAGCCCGAATCCGTTCTGCTCCTATCTTCATCGAGTTGAATATTTTGGGTAAGTCTGACCTCAAAAATTCCAGTTCAATGAGATCTGCAAACTCCTCAATTGCCGCCCCTGGTTGGGGATAATGTTTTCCGTAGAGATCTAACAATGAAAGTAAATTTTGGATGTATTCATTGGCAGGGTTGAGGTTGCCGTTGATAAAGTTTACTGGGTTGTTGATTTCGTGTGCCACACCTGCTACTAGTTGACCTAAGCTGGACATTTTTTCGCTTTGAATTAACTGAGCTTGGGTGTTTTTTAGTTTGTGTAATGCTATTTCTAGTTCTTGTGTTTGCTGTCGTAAATCTGATAAAGCTTGTTTGCGTTCTGTGATATCTCGGAAATACCAAATTCTGCCGTAATAATCTCCTGCAGGCGATCGCACTGGCGCAGAATAACGATCAAACGTCCGTCCATCCTTCAGCACAATTTCATCCGTTTGCCGCCAATTGCAATGCGTCTAGGGCTGATTGTGTCAGAGTTTGGCGGGCAAACATCGCAATGACGCCAATGAGATTGCCGTCCAAAATCAGGGGATATCCTGCAAAAGCAACCATGCCTTCCTGCTTTGCCCATTCTTGATTGCTTACACGCGGATCATCTAGAACGTTATTAGTCAGGTGAGGTTGACGTTCTTGGGCAATTAATCCAATTTTGAACATCCCGACAGGAACACGACCGTGGGGACCATTAATATGAGTGTACATTCCGGAGCTAGCTTGCAGTTCCAGTACGTTTTCTTGGGTATTCAGTGTCCAGATGCGGGCAAAGGCAGCATTAACGTAGTTGACTAGAGCATCAGTACAACGCTTGAGAATTGGCTGTAGTGTCTGACCTTGGGTGATAGCAGTGTTTATTTCTACATGCAAAGCTGCTAAACTAGCTTTTTCCGCTAGTTCAGCTTCTACCCGCTTTTGCTGTGTGAAATCGCGAATAGTCCCAACTAAGAAATAATTACCTCGCTCATCCTCAAACAAACATTTTTTGGTCTGGATAAAGTGTGTGACCCCATAGGTATCTGTAAAAAATTCCTCATTTTCATCAGTTATGCCTGTAGTGAAAACCAGTTCATCTTTTTCCCAAAACACATCAGCTTCCGCTTTGGGAAAGAGATCGTAGTCAGACTTGCCAATTAATTCTTCTCGGCTATGCCCGATGAAATTACAAAAGGCATCGTTAAGTAGTATCCACTGATGTTGGCGGTTTTTGACAAAAATGGGGTCAGATATACCGTTGATCATCCGCAGTAGAAACGCCAGCGAGAAGTTTTGCTGCTGCGTATATTGGTGGACAGACAAGTCCTTGAGAGATTTAGAATCGTTCATACGCGAAGTCTTATCTAAAATCGAGCTACGCAAAAGCTGCCTAGCTACGCATGTGTTAGCCTAAGTCATATTTATTATTCCCAGGATTTTG
>CAZZYE010000951.1:0-3505 GCA_964658145.1 uncultured Stigonema sp. | reverse complement strand
TGATAATTCGTAATTCGTAATTCGTGATTAATAAATTAAGCTACAGGTTCCCCTAGACGAACTAGCGCTTCGAGATCGCAGCGCTACGCAATTTATTAATGAAAAAATCAATAATTGCGTTGGCGTTACTTTTCAAGCAAGAGCATTTATGCATGGGGTAATAATCACGAATTACGAATTAGTAATTATTCGGTCAAGGTGACTCGCGTGCATCCCTTCTTTTCTCTCTGTGTCCTCCGCGTCTGGGGTGGTTAATTTAGTTATTTATTTTACCGCAGCGCCGAGAGCGCAGAGAGAAGTCTGAGGGGCGGTGGCGCGTTTTGTGCAGGTTTTTTCCGCAACTAGTGGTGCTAGCTCACATTAAGTAATATCAAGTCCGATTGATTAGTTATAATATCCAGCCCTTACCCCCAAACCATCTCCCAAGCACGTGTGTGAGGGGTGTGCGATCCGGTGAGGTGAAAACCGTAGGGGCGCGGAAACCGCGCCCTTACAATGTGGCACGGGTTCAATTGCAAACTGCTGTATATCATCAGCATTTAACCGGACATGATATAAGTTGCTAGTGTAAAAATCCGTAATAATAAGCTGTTGCAAAAAGGAGAATTACTAAAGCTGCAAGAGAAAGGTAAAGGGAGAGATAGTCTAAGGTATATTTATAAGGATTACTCTTACCGTTTTCTTGAGGTTTCGACATCGAGGCTGGTTTCGGCTCGTAATACGGTGCTGGCTGTCGGTCTTGAGTTGGTTGGTTTTTACTTGTCATAGCAGTCCCTGGTTTATGTTTATTTTTCAATCTACTCCTCCTATTAGAAACTGCATCTAGCTTCAGGATTACGCCTATGGGTAGCAATCAACGTCTTAAATAAAATCACATCACGGAAATGAAGAATTACGAATTACTTTGTCGTCTTTTCCAAAATTAGCTTTTTCAATAAATCTGCTTTATCCTGAGTTAAACGATAAATTTCCGGTGAAGGTTTACCAACGAGATATCCTTGAATATAACTAACACCAATTTCTTTGAGCCGATACAAGCTAATAGGAATCGTCTCATCCACACCTTCTACTATGACATGTGATGGATTGAGGTTGTTTGCACCAACTAACTCATGAACAAAACGGATGATCACATCACTATGTTGATGATGCAGAATCTCTCGATCAATTTTTACATAGGATGCATGCAGTCCTGCTAGCCGAGAAACAGATGCATGTCCAACGCCAAAATCATCAATTGCAAATCTAATTCTGAGTTTTTGTACGTATTCTAGTAGTCTCTTTTTAAAGACTATCAAAGGTGACTCTAAACGACTACTATCCTGAACTTTTGGTATTTCAGATTTTTCCGAAATTTCTAAGATCAGATTTCTATCTGGAATAACTTTATCTTTTTTGACAATCTGACGCACTGTTTCAAAGTATGCTGTTCGCATCAAAGACTCTGGATAGACATTAACCGACAGTGGCAGAATATCCTGAGGTCTGTTTTGTTTTGACTTTTTTCTCGCCTCATGATAACTTAGAGTAGCAACTATCAGAAAATACTGATCGAGTTCAACAGTGAATCGAGGTCCCCACAATTCTGCTGCTTGAAATAGGTCGTTCGGGGCACTTAAGCCATCTGGGTTTCTAGCTAATGCTTCCCAACCACTGATGAATAAATACTCTGGCTCTAAATGCAGAATAGGCTCAAAGTAAACAACCATTTCTTTTAGACGCTCACAGAATAAGTGAAATCTTCTGTTATAAAGCGATGCTGAAACGAAGCCATAATCTCTTTTCAAATCATCAAGAATAGCAGCTTCTACTAGTACAGGACGAAGCAATAATCTTTGGCTAGCTTGATAAAAGCTAGATAAAATACTGCCGTACACATCTGCCAAAAGGTAGGAATCTCCTGATAGACCACAAACTACCATCACCTCAGCTTCTGGTGGATATTTTAGGGGTATAATGACAAATACATTGGAACTACCTTTTTTATCTTCATAAATGTTATAAGTTCCATGATAAGCAGGGTTAAAAACAGATTCTAGAGAAATTATTGGGAAAATGATTGAATTTAAAGTGTTTTTATAAGAATCTTCCTCTATATCATTACCCAAATTACTCTGGGCTTTAACAAAACAGTTGTCTTGGCTATCATTACATAGCACAAAAACAAAATCTGCTTCAGATGAATCTCGAATTATCTCAAGGAAACAATTTCCAATATCATCATTAGTAGTTGAACTCGGGTTTACTAAAGATGTAACCGAATCATTCAGTCGAATAATTAGTTTATTTATAAAAGACTCATAGGGATCTAGAAAGTTATGCAGATAAGTGGCTTGCAAATCTAGATGATTGACATCTTCTAGTTGTAGTGCTGCTCCTATCTTTACTTTACCTAGGTCAATCCTCTTTTTAATTGGTTCAGGCTCTTGCTGTTGGATCATAATCCGTGCTTTTGCCACCTTCTCGATCTGGATGTTCTAGCAATCCGCTATCATAGTATAAATACTTGGCTTCATTACGGATGATCCTTCCCATACTTTACCCGAAGCGATCGCACACAATGAACACAGCGCGATATTAGGAATTAAAACTCAGACACTTGTAAATCACTTCTGGGGAATTACTTACCAATCTTGCCACATCATTAACACCAAGACCACGATCCAAAGCTAGGCTAATGAATGTATGCTTGGTTTAATATTGCGGTCGGTAATGAAAAATTTTTCCTGATTGAATGCGAATTATTCCGATTTAACGACTACTCTTTCCTTTGCTTGTTTCAAGGTGTAATTGTGCTGTGCTTTCTTTGATTACACCAGTTTAACACCAATTTTGACAAAATTTCCAGCAATCTCGGCGAATCCGCTCAGCCCGAATATTTGGACAAATACCAGTCAAAGTATATATTTAGACTAGGTTTTCTAACGGAGAGGGAGGGATTCGAACCCTCGTATACGTTTCCGCATAACGGCATTTCCAGTGCCGCGCCTTCAACCACTCGGCCACCTCTCCAGGTATCACGATCTACAAATATACACTAGTATTGCAGAAAATGCAATCAGATTAAATCCAAAATCCAAAAATAAGATGTCTCCTACATACACCATTAAAGTTCACGATCGCGCCAAAGGTATAACATACACCCTAAACGTCCCCGATGACCGTTATATCCTACAATCTGCAGAAAAACAAGGGGTAGAACTACCGAGTTCCTGCCGAAATGGGGCTTGCACCACTTGTGCTGTCAGGGTGCAAGCCGGAGAAATTTACCAACCGGAAGCGGTGGGACTCTCACCACACTTACAAAAAAAAGGCTATGCCCTGTTGTGTGTCAGTTATGCTCGTTCTGATTTGGAGGTGGAGACACAAGACGAAGATGAAGTCTATGAACTCCAGTTTGGGCGCTATTTTGCCAAGGGGAAAGTTCGGAGTGGTCTGCCGTTAGATGAAGATTAATGTGGTTAGTGGTTAGTGGCTAATCGCTAATCGCTAATTGCTAATTGCT
>CAZZYE010000950.1:0-3513 GCA_964658145.1 uncultured Stigonema sp. | reverse complement strand
AACCAACAACTAACAATGAATTCCGTCTATTGCTCTAAAGGACATGAAAATCCCGCTCTTAGTCGCTTTTGTCTCCACTGCGGTGAGAAGTTGGACACGGTAGTGACTCACGGTATCCCAAGGGGGCAAACTTTGGGTGATCGCTATGTAATTGTGCGTCAAATTGGTCAAGGAGGGTTTGGACGCACTTATTTAGCTGAAGATGTCAACCGCTTCCGTGAATTTTGTGTTTTAAAGGAATTCTCTCCTCAAGTTCAAACCGCGTATGTTTTACAAAAAGCTGAAGAACTGTTTGAGCGAGAAGCAAGTGTTCTCTACAAGCTGCAACATCCCCAAATTCCCCGCTTCCGAGAACTGTTCTGCACTAACCTAGATGGTAAGGAATATCTGTTTCTGGTGCAAGACTACGTAGAAGGGGAAACTTACAGAGCTTTGTTAGAGACAAGGAAACAGCAGGGTTTGCGGTTTACAGAGGCGGAAGTACGTCAGCTATTGCAACAAATTCTGCCAGTGTTGGAGTACATCCACTCCTTGGGAGTGATTCACCGTGATATTTCCCCAGATAATTTAATTCTGCACACCTCCCAAGTCCTCCCTAACCAAGGAGGGATACCAGTGTTAATTGATTTTGGCGGTGTCAAACAAGTAGCTGCAACCGTCGCTTCACAATATTACCAACCAGGTGCAGCACTCTCACCACCACCAACACTCTTAGGCAAGATCGGATACGCGCCCCCAGAACAGATGCAGACTGGGTTGGTGGAACCTCACAGCGATCTGTATGCTTTAGCAGCAACAGTGGTAGTTTTACTGACTCTTAAACAGCCACAAGAAATTATTGATACTTATACCCTTACTTGGCAGTGGCGACGGGAAGTTGATTTGAGTCCCGTGTTCGCAGTGGTTTTGGATAAAATGTTATCCTCAGTACCAAGTGATCGTTACCAAAGTGCTCGTCAAGTTTTACAAGCACTCACCTCCTCACCCGTACAAACGTTTCGCCGGAACGTCTCTTCCCCTCCCTCCACTCCGCACGGAAGTACAGACGTTCCGCCCGAACCTCTCTTCCCGACTCCCCCTCCTGTACAGACTTTTCGCCGGAACGTCTCTTCTCCAGGGAAAACCTTACTGGTAACGTTGGTGTTAATGACTACTGGAGGTGTGGTTTCGTGGGCAGTGACTAGCTGGATAAAGTCACACTATAGTGGGGATTCTTCCAGGACGATCGCACCGCAACCCACACCAAATAAGAGTGCAAATCCAACCCCATACCACCCAACCGATCCTTTTGCCAAATATTCACCAGCCGAACGACAACGTAAACAACAATTACGCGATCGTCGGCAACAGTTAGGTATTGACTACAATTTCTACGTTAAGTTGGTAAATCAAGTTTTTCGGGACAGAAACCCCTCTTTAGGGGGACGCACTTTGAGCGACAATCCTAAAGATGAGAGTTTACGAGCAGAGTGGGATAAAACAGCTGGGGAATTGCTGGAAAAGCTGGCGATCCTGAGTTCAAATGCACGTCAGCAACTAGGTACTTATACGGCTGCTGAACGCGATCGCTGGAAGGTGGAAGTTAACCAAATTAATGTTGGTAGTCGTTCTTTATATGATTTAGGGGATGCTGCATTCTTTGAGCAATTTCCCGAACAGCGCGGCAAGAATTTTATCAATCAGCCCATCGGACAAGTTTGGCACGGATTTGTCCATGACAAACTCAATGCTATCCTCGCTAACAGTGCTTTCCAGAAAATTGTTTTTGAAAAGGGTGCTACGAGCAAAACAGTCAACGGCACTCTCAAAAGCGCAGATGGCAAAATTTTTATCGCTGGACTTGCCAAAAATCAATTAATGGACTTGAAGCTAGAAGCAAATCCCAAAGTTTTACTGTCAGTTTATTCTCCCTCTGGCAAAATCAAATTTTTGGAAAAATCTACACAACGCAATTTGTCAGTTAAACTACCAGAAGACGGATTTTATGAATTTGTGATTGTCTCCACAGCATCAGAACCAGTAGATTATCAGCTCAGGTTGAGAGCAGAAAATCCCATACCTACACCTACGCCCACATCAACTCCCACTACAACCGTCATACCTGCACCAACACCAACACCAACACCCACCGCAACCATCATACCTACACCTACACCCACTACTGAAACAACACCCTTTAAACCTTTTATTAATGATGTACCCTGACATTCCAACCTCAAAGCAGACCTTTGAATTTTTCTCTGTTTGTGTCAGATTAAGTAATGTATTTATGCCGATTAATGTAGTTAGGCTAGATGAAAGAACAAATCAAATTTACATCTTAGCTGGTGAGTCAATAGAAATGCTAATTTACCTAAACGGTAAAGCGAGGACTTTATGACCGATATAAATTTTGATGCAATGAGCCGTGAAGAACTAAGGGCATATGTTAGAACACATCCACAAGACCAAACTGCTTTTTACACATATATGGACAGATTACAAAACGAGCCAGGGATTGAAATTACTTCAATGGAGCAGCTAGATCAAGTAGTTGAAGCAAAACTCAATGAATCTGACGTAAAAGATGCCCATGCTGCATTAGAGGAAGCACAAAGGGTAGGCACAACATCTTTTGAGCAACTTAAAAAGCAGTTAGGGTTATGAGCTACCAAGTAACATTTACACCTAGGGCTGTGCAGCAAATTCAAAAACTGGCATCCAATATTCAACAGCGCGTAGCCATGAAGCTGGAAGAATTAGCATTAAATCCTCGTCCTACCGGGGCAGCAAAGCTTTTGGAAGCAGAAGAGTTATACAGAGTTCGAGTGGATGAATACCGTATTATCTACAAAATTCAGGATGAAACATTGTCTTTAACTGTGGTAAAAGCTGTTCATCCTAGAGACTACTAACGAATATTGGAATTGGATGTAAAGGTACATTTTGCCAATAGACATCGACCGAATTTAATTATTCGTTGTCTAAAACCCCTGTAGAGACGTAGCAGTGCTACGTCTCTACAATCATTTTCGGAGATGTCTAATAGACAAATTGACGATTCTCATAATTTTAGGCTATGGCAGAGAAATCATAATTCGGGTTGTTGTAGCCTGGATTTGACATGGCAGATTTTACCAGGTCAGGACTGTTGACTAAAGTGCTAACATCAGTGCCGATCGCTTGGCTTGGCGTACCACTACCTAGCGATGTCAGTCCGCCATTAACAGAGAAATTCCAGCCTTCATTACCAATGAGTGTTTGACCATCACCACTGGCTTGAATCTGGTTTCCAAGGAGATTGCTGTTACTGACATTGGCAGTGTTGCCATTACCAAGGAGTTCGTCGTTGCTACCACTGGGTCTATTGGCATTACCAGTGATGTCGTTGTTATTGCCTAAGTTCCAGTTACCGTTACCGTTGGTTGTGTTGCCATTACCAAAGCCCCAGTTGCCATTACCATCGGTTTTGCCGCCATCACCGTAGTTCCAATTACCGTTACCTTGACCACTGTTGTTGGTGGCATTTGCACC
>CAZZYE010000949.1:0-3513 GCA_964658145.1 uncultured Stigonema sp. | reverse complement strand
ACGAATAGAATTCGCGGCTATACAAACTAAGTCCCTTCGGGTTCGCCAGTCCCCTCTGTCGGGAAACCCGAAGGATGCGGGCTGGACTCACCGCATAACAAGGACTCACAGAAAATCAAGGGTTTGAAACCCGCGTACTGCGAAGCAGAAGCCGTTCGCGAAGCGTCTCCCCTTGGGAGAAGGCTAGGCGGGTTTTGTCTGTGTAGCCAAGCCAGCGCGCATGAGGAGGGAAACCCTCCGTAGGCGACTGGCGCGCGACTTACAGTCGTCAGGTGCAAGATGTGAGTTTAGAGTATTCCAACTAAAAAAGTGCCTTGTTTTTCTTGTGGTGGCAGGCAGAGAAAGCCTGCCAATTGGGCGGGCTAGGATGCAAGGACGCCAGTCGCCGTGAGTAGCGCTCAAAAAGGAGTGTCGGTGCTTACGCTCCCCCACAAGAACGATAAATTAACGGTTTCAGCTTTACTGATTTGCTTATATTCCCGGTTTCTGAGGGTGGTGCAAGATGTAAGGTTCCGAATTGTTTTAACAGCTCCGGCAAGGATTGCTATATAAGTATTACAATTGTAACAAGAAATAGAAGATTATCACTAAGAGCGTTTTTGCTACTAAATAAGTCGGCGATAAAAAACCTAATTATGTAAAGAAAAGTTAATAAAATTGGCTCGTAGCTTCAGCGCTTTAGCGCTTACTACAAACTTTCATTTATTTATGCCGACTTACTTACACAAGACAATCTAGATTAATTGAGAAATTGCTCCAGAAAAACAAGCCATGCAAAACCCACGCAAATTAGAGACAACAGGGCTAAGTTTAGAGCTTTTTCATGTTCAAACCAATACCTCTTTTGATTTGCCACTGAATTTTTCTGTGATTCGCATTGGCAAGCCAAAGGACGAATATATACCTGATATCAATGTTTCCTACTTGCCAAATGCCGATTTTGTTTCTCGAAATCACGCAGAGATTCAAGTAGCAGAAAGCACTTATTATATTGTTGATTTAGGAAGCGCCAATGGCACATTTCTCAACAATATCAGGCTTGAACCAAGAAAGCGCTACCCACTTAACTTAAGAGATCAAATAGACCTGAGTAATGGGAGTAAAGTAACGTTTATATTTCTCCAAAAACAAAATGTGGTTTTTCAACCTGATACCATGCTGAATAATCCAGGTACAGTGATTCAGATTGAATTTGCTCTCAACACGGAACCAACTCCTATAGAGCGTTTCATCAAGCTTGTAGGCTTGGTGCTAATGATTACAGGAATTTTGATTTTAACCGCTAATACTCAGATTGGTATTTTTGTACGTATTCCTGGTGTCCTCTTATGTATTGCAGGGATTGTAGTCTTAATCTGGCGTTATAAGTACCGCAATTTAGGATGGTTTTTGATAGCACTAGGCATTACTGTAATGCTTTTTACTGGCAATGCCTTTGCGTCAGTATCTCTTTTAACCATCCTCACATCCTGTGCTTTATTAGTAGCTGGATATAAACTGTTTACTACTGGTAAAATATTTAATTACAGTTTGCGATCGCTCAAGGCATTACTAAAGAAATAGTAGGTATTTAGTAGATATCAGTTACGCCTATTCAACACAATTTTACAGTAAGGTAAAGGAGAGTAAGGGTGTCATTTATCTAATACAGGAGATAAATCATATGTTTATCAAGGGTGTTGACATTGCGGAATTTAGTGAAACAGTTGATTGGCAAAAAATGAAAGCGGAAGGCTTCCAGTTTGCTTATGCACGAGTACTTTATGGAACAGTTCGTATAGATTCTAACTTTCATACTTACTGGCCTGCGCTCAAGGAGTACAACATAATTCGGGGAGCTTATATGTTCTTCCGTCCCTCAGATGACCTGAATACTCAAGTAAGACTTTTTGCGCAAGCAGTAGATATGGAACCTGGAGATTTGCCACCATCGGTAGATCTAGAATTTGAGCAGAACCGCAATAACATTGATATTCACTGGTCTAGTCTTAGCACTGCAGCCAGTATTGACCTAGTTGAGACGTTATTAAAATCGGTAGAACGTACAACAGGCTACAAACCTGTCATCTACGCCAATTCTGACTTTTGGATTCATCAAATGGGTAATACCTCGCGCTTCAGTGACGCTGGCTACGATCTCTGGATCGCCAGCTACAATAACAACCCTAATCAGCCAAATAACCTATTTGGCGGTTGGAAGGCTCATACTTTTCATCAGTATATTGGTGACCAAAAGTCTTCATTTACTCAA
Source organism: uncultured Stigonema sp. (assembly GCA_964658145.1). Taxonomy (GTDB): domain Bacteria; phylum Cyanobacteriota; class Cyanobacteriia; order Cyanobacteriales; family Nostocaceae; genus Stigonema. Next base: position 1,262 of record CAZZYE010000949.1, on the reverse strand, counting down.
GATGTGGATTATAATACATTCAACGGTAATCTAGATAGGCTGAAAGCTGAGACAGTTCCTAACATTTCTCTTCAAGAAGGTCGGATTGGACCGAAAGTCAAGGAACTGCAAAAACGTCTCACTAAACTTGCTCTTGATCCTAAAAATGCTCAACCTAATTTAAATCCTCAAAGGATAGACGGGGTTTTTGGTCCTGATACTAAAAATGCTGTCATTGCTTTTCAAAAAGCACACAACCTAGCGGCAAATGGAACTATTAAGTTAGAGGAAATTCCAGTTTGACAAAATAATTCGTAATTCGTAATTGATAATGACGCTCGTGCCTCGCGTCATTATCAATTACGAATTATTTTGACAGTCTCATAAAATGCCTAATCGTTTTCGGGCTTTTAAGAGCGATAATCGTTTATTCGAGCAACGCTGTTCTAGAAATTCCATAAATTCTTCGTTTTGACGTAATTTTTAACGCTGTAGCCCACATTCCGCACCCCTCGGAGTACATACCAAAGGCGATCGCTTCTAGACGCACAATTCCCCAGAACCACCGGGGTGATGCTTGTGCGAACCGCTTGAATTTGTAACAATAAATAAAGGGTTTTAGCTATTGTTGGTTTTGTTGAGATTTACGCTCAATCAAATTAGGCAAGTCCTCAACATTTATTGGCTTGGCAGTTGCTTGAATCCTATCCGACAGTTCGTAAAACGCTTCCTTATCTTCTGGATTTTGCAACACGTAAGCCCGTAATTTCGCTCTACTCATCGCTTTAAAATCCTGTTTGTTCATAACTTACCTTTCCTTGTCTGTCAACTGTTATATCAATCTCTTCACCTGCTAATATCACCAAGAAGCCATTCCTATCATCTATTGTAACTAAACTAATTAGTCTAAGCATTTTGGTTAGCTGGTAGCTTAACCGATACAACTGCTTAAGCATCCTATAATACAATTAACAGTTAACTATCAGGCGTGGCTATGTTCAACTACAACCCGTTAGCTTGTCTACCTGATGTTCTTCACTTCGTAACCAAGCGTCGAAGTTCATTTCATGATTTAATCCCACAAAAATTACATGCTAGCGATCGCCAGTCCCATTTTCATAGCAGTTTCATGGTCTACTAAAGTCACATTTTTGATATCAAAAAGTAGCAGTCTACCTCTTAGCCTCTCTTTCAAACGTGTTTTTAGAGGACTTAATTGAATTTTAATGGGGAGCATCCCAATTTGGAAAAAAAACATTATTCGCGATTCAATCTCGCGAATA
>CAZZYE010000948.1:0-3514 GCA_964658145.1 uncultured Stigonema sp. | reverse complement strand
TTTCAGTCTATCTTGCCCCTCATGACACGGTCGCGCTTATCTACGGGGTGAAATGGGGTTCAGCCGGGATACGTGCAAAACAGGACACGTTGTAAAGTTTTGTAACGGAAAAGAGTTAAAACCATTGATTTACCGTTGTTTCAAACAGTGGCTTTGATGTTGGATGAATATGAAAACATCACCAAAAATGATTGTTTATGGGCAAGTTTGAGGCACTGAAAGGGGTTTCGAGTTTATTTGACCGGGCAAAATTTTGATTGCTTTAATATCATTTATGGGCAAGTTGGTAAATCAATAAAACACGCTCTGCAACAAAACTTTACAACGTGTCCTGTTTTGCGCGTATCCCGGCTGTACCCCATATCTTCACCCTCCCAGTAGCGGAGATAGCCGATCATGATTACCCAGTTGCCATCTTCAAAATCCGCTTCATCTAGATAAAAATCATCGGCGTCTGGACGCATCTCTAGAATAGTGTTTTTGGCTGTTTCAAACGCTTCTTCTTGGTTCATATTTTCTGTAACCTGTGTACTACTTTGTCGCATCAGTTGTCTGGTTGTCTCCTTGAGAATTGGATGAAACACCTCCCATTTTCAAGAAAAAAGAGGGCGATCGCAAACAGACAACCAGACGACTTTTTTTACAAAATCCTTACAGGGCAATGGTTCTGTGTTTGTCTGTTTTTAAGGGAGTAGACAACCAGGCAACCGCCAGACAACCAAACGGACAACCGCTAGACAACCAACACTAAAAGCTTTACGGGATAAGGGTTCTGCGGTTATCTGCTCAAAATAAAATGATAAGGAGTGGCATCGCAGCGAGTAAGCTCTCACTACACGAAGATCCAAGACCGGGTCAAGGCAAGAAGCGAGGAAATGAGCCAGCTTTCGCGATCGCTACCCTCTTCCCTGCCGAGTACATCATCAAAAAGCTGGGGCAGCTTAGAAGGGACTTAGGTACTAAAGCGCTTCTCAAAGAAGTAGCTACTGAATTCCCGGAGGACATCGCAGCCCAGAATAGAAGTATTGAAAACCGACGTGGGAACTCTCTACGACGAGTAGTACAAGAGTACTTTGGTGGACGCGATACTCAAAAACCGTTACTCAACTTCCGCAATGACCAAGACCAGAACGACTGCAAAGCGCTTAGGGCTGCTTATGGTTGCTTGGCTACTAAAAGGGATTGCGATCGCTCGGTAGGCTCACAGATGCTCTACTATGCTCGGCTACTAGGTCATTTCGTGAAGGAAAAGCCTACTGATAAAGAACTCCAGGCTATTGCAACTACCATTGGATACGCTGATTACTATTGCTCATCTCCCGTTGGTTTCCCGCCAGTGCCACAGAAACAGAAAATAGCTCAAATACGGGTGTCTGATACCGACTTTGAGCTTGTCAAAGGTTTCCAGCAAGAATGGGGGCTGCCGAACCAGCAAGCAGTAGTCAGTCAGCTAATTGAGTCACACCAGCAGAAACTTAGTGTAGCTAAAGAGTTGCTGGAAGCTAAGGCACAAGTAGTGCAAATGCAAAAGTATATTAAAAAGTTAGAAGATAAAAATAACCAGTTACAGGAGCAGAATAAAGAAATGGAAAGCGCTACACCCCAGCAAGTCACCATCAGCACGACTGACCTCGAAGCCTATCTAGAGAGGATGGTAGAGGAGAAGTTGAAGCAGGCTTTAGCTAAGCTTCCGCAGCCACGGACACCAGAGCCAGAGTCAGAGCCAGCAGTAATCCCCGTACCTACACCAGCAGTACAGCCCAAGGTGAGGGCAGTACCCCCGAAAGAAGTAATTGACTGGGAATCCAAGAGCAACGCCGAATTATGGGGAACCAGGGCAAGTGGCGCTGCTACTGAAAAAATCCGCCGTAGCTTTGAAGCAATCTGCCTCTATAACGACACCATAGCGACTGGCGATAATGACCGTTTGGCTATTACAAACCTTGCGCTTAGAGAGTTGTCAGGGGTTAACGGACTGTTGGTTGGCGACTGGATCAAGAGCCATGCCGATGAAATCATTAGCTACAACAGCAAGCATGGAATGCAAAACAGCAAAGATCCGGGCAAGGTGGAGACGTACTACAATAAGCGACACGGGCAAGACAAGATACTAGGGGTTCTTAAACTGGTTAATGAAAAGTTCTTGGAAGGGGTAGCCTTGAAATCCCAGCAAGCCGCCTAGTATTCTATCTAGCCGACAAGTCCGGAATTATCGGCTACGTACTAGAATGGTGATTATATGTGTAGTTTTATAGCCGTACCAGTCTTCTGGCGCGGACAAATCAAGCCCCTGCCTAGTCCTATGGTACGGGGCTTTATTGCGGGTTTTGCCGCAAGGAAGGCGAAGTCCGTCGTGCTGCGAGCGCAGTTTCCTTTGATGAATTGGTCGGGTAGAAGATCGTACTTAGGCAGGGGGGTGACGACAGAAGGTAGGCTGATCGCACTAAGGCGACAGGCGGGAGGTAGGGGCATGGGCAGGTGATCGCACTCCTCTTGAGCAGGGATAGCATGTCACATTCCTGTCACCCTCAAAACCTACACTAAGAAAAAATCCTTGGTGTAGCACTCTAAAACTACACGCGAAGTATACCATGGTCGTGTTGCAATCACAGTGAGGCAGGGTAGGAGGGGTAGGCTGGGGTAGACTGGGGTAGGAGGGGCAGAACAGTTTGGACTGTGATCGCTCTGAGCCATTGATGAATTGGGTAGGCGACAGGACTACAGGAGGAGGGCTGAAGCAGTTAGATCGGCTCAACTAGTTAGAAGATGAAACTATCTAGATGACGGCGAGGCTCGTCGTGTGGCGATCTCAATTGTCACACAAAAGTAGCACAAAAGGACTACACAACCATTGGTAAGACAAAAGTAGTACAATAAGACTACACAAACGCTGGGCATACAGAAGCGGATTAGGGCATAACTTTGTACGCGAGAGGTACGGTAGAGGTCTGTGGTTGTCGTCAGTAAAATGGAATTAGCTGACGTAAGTTCTATGGTTTGTACAGAAACGGTTTTGAACTATTAATTGGTTTGAAAGAATATCGGGTAATGTCACTAATCAGACTTAATGTCGGCGTGAAGTAAAAATAACTGCCTGTAGCAGGTTGACAAGTGTCTAGTATACTGTTGCTAGCACCTAGTACCATAAATCGCATCATTTTAGCTTGATATTTATTATTCTGATGCTTTTTCACGTCAACCAATGCTGTTATTAAGCGTTCCCAAATAGCGGTTTTCGATGAAGTTGTCAAATATGACAAGTCTGAAACTCATAATGAGTATAAATATTAACTAGGATCGACGGCTGTTTAACTGAGGTTCCATAAGCATCAGAAATATGTATACTCCAACACTCTTTAACTTTATAGCTAGGAATGTTATTATTTTGTTATAAATTAACGAGCTACTTAATGGTTAATTGATGCCTGCACTCGACTTCATCTCAATGTGAGATTGAAATTTCTCTTTGAGGCGATCGTACAAGTCCACCCAATTTTGCCTCTCTAGAATCAAT
>CAZZYE010000947.1:0-3516 GCA_964658145.1 uncultured Stigonema sp. | reverse complement strand
CCCCCTCCTCTTACATTCCACTGCCATTTAAAAATACTCTTTTTAGACCGTAGCTATTGTTAAAATCTATTTTAGAAAATGCGTAGCGCCTAAGACGATGAAAGCATCTGTAAATTTCGACTTTGAGGACGAGAAGTTCAACGCACCACCTTCTCAAATCATCCCCTGGTGTCAGATGATTAATCCTCGATATGGCAAAGATGGTATCCAGCCCCATGGCTTGGCGGTTAAATTGGATAATGCTCATTCAGTTAGCTTTCAACCGGATGATAATTGGCAGCATGTTGAGCATGAATTTAGCTCTGGAGTTGAACAGGTGTTTCTTACCACCACTCCACGCTTAGTGGTAGTACGTAGGGGACCATTGTCTGTAAAAGACCGGGAATCGGGAGTAAAACTAGGTACACTTAAAGAAAATTATGATGCTTTTTTAGCAGACAAACTTAAATTTAAAACCTTTACTCGCTATCTAATTTTTTTGGTTGGAGAAAATCAAAAATTTTTACATGAATTACCATTGCAATTAACTCTCAGTGGTGCAGCGGGAGCAAGTTTCAGTAAAGCTTACTGCGAATACCAACAAGGTAAGGTAGTTAGTGGGTTTATTGCCGAACTAGAAAAGGCTTATGCCGGATACCGCAAGCAACCCTTGACATCAAAAGGTCCGCTATTCCATGCCCACGGAATTTTTTGCCCCATCATTGATAGTGAAGAAAGAGGTATTGAACCAAATACAGTGCTGGTAGCTTCAACTGTGGACTATCAACATCCTACAGTTGCCACCTTAACCCAATACCTGATTGCCTCGGATTCAGAAGCGTCGGCAATTATCTCCAAGACTTTTGAAGAACACAAGGAGTTTGGTAAAGAATCTATAAAACTAGAAACACCCAAGATGGCAATGGCGGTGGTGAATAGTTCTTACGTTTACCCTGATGAAGATGATTTTGCTTATCCGCCATACTGAAACGGGAGCAACGGAGATGGGTGTAGCGACACCCTTCATTGCCAGATCCAAACTTTTTAACAACTAACAACTGTAGGGGCGAACGGCAGGAGCGCCCCTACTAACAACCAACACCCAACAACTAACAACTATCAAATTACAACCTAGGCAGTATTTCTGGTAACAACTGACCGGGAATTTTGGATAAAGCGAGATTTTGTCCCTGTATTCCTAATTCATTGTGAAAAGCGCGAATCGTTTTCACTATATAATTAAGAGTTGTTTGATAACCCTCAGATGGTTTACTCAACCCATTTAAGGCTTGCAAGTGGTTGTCTAATGCTGCTTCTAGATGTTGAGAACGAGCTGCTTTGTCACCATTGAAATAAGCATCTGTTACGAGTTGATAATGGGCTAATCCCAAGTTATTATGAGTGCCAAACAAATCAAAACTCAAAGACACAGCGTTAAGTGAGTGAGCAAGGGCAAGTGCTTCTTCGTAGGCGGCAATGCACATGGATAATAACTTCTGCCGCTCTTCTTTGGTTGAAAGCGATTTTGTGGCTAGATGCCAGTAGGCAGTGCCAAGATTATTTTGCGTGGCGGCACAGGCGGCGGGAGCATTAGCTGGAGTGCGATACTTTAATGCTTCGCTATAAGCATCAATACCTAAGCGCAGATTATCCTCTAGCTGTTCGTATTGTGCCAAATTCCAGTAAGCAGTGCCAATGTTGTTTTGAATCATACCATACTTAAATGGTTCCTCTTGTTGGGTGTAATGAACCAGTGCTTGATTGTAGGATGCGATCGCATTCTTGAGATGCTCGACAGGTTGATTGTATAATGCCAAATTCCAGTAAGCAGTACCCAAATTGTTTTGGCAGGCAGCATACTTCAATGGTTCCATTTCAGCTGTACGAAAGCGAAGTGCTTCACTGTAAGCTAAAACTGCTTGTTGCCAGTTTTCCTCTGCGTTAGAGAAACGAGCTAAATCACCGAAAGCTGTCCCCAGATTATTTTGTACGCGAGCGTAAGTTTCAGGATGTGTTTGCGGTGAAATTAGCTTTAAAGCTAACTGGTAAAATTCAATTCCCTGTTCTATGTAAGATTGTCCCTCTTCAGAATTGGGTGGTGTGCGATACAGCATCCAGTAGAGTGTACCCAAATCATTCAAGATATCCGGCACTTGAGGTGAAGTATCATCGAAAGTAATTGCCTCCTGATAAGCCAGAATTGCCACCATCAGGTTTTCTAGGGTTGACTGTCCTTGCTCAATGCGAAGGCGATATAAAGTGCCCAAGCGATGATAAGCTTTAGCTAGAGAACTAGCTAAAGCTTTGTTGGAGTGTAATTCTTCGATCTCCTCTAGAATTTGCTGCACTTGCAAGTTCTGGTCGCCGCCTTCAGCGATTGTAGTGTTAATCGTTGCCAGTACTAGCTCTGTTAACTCGTTGCTAATGTGAGACAAATTCTGTGGTTCTGGGATATTGTTAGCGCTTGCAATGGTTGTCGATTCTTCCTGATTAGGTCTGGCTGCAGATAATTCCGATTTTGATGAACTTTCCGGCAGTTTTTGTTCGCGATTCACTTGTGTGTCGCTTTGGAAATCAAAATCTTCCTTATTCATTGATTCTTCCAGCATGGATTGCTCAATATTTCCTAAATCCAACCTTCTTGAACTAGAAGAAAAGCGTTCTGGTGAGTTTTTACTCCTAGTCGTTGGTGTGGGTTCTCCGGCAAATACAAAAACACCAGTACGGCAACGCCAAAACTGTGGTGCAGACTGCTGGATAGCATACAACCAAGGACGTGGTACCCACAATAGGAGGCTGGATTCTAAGAAGCGGCTGGATTCAATGTTTGACAGATTCTGCTGTGCTGAACGTAGATTGTGTAAAAATAAACGTTGTACTGCTACTGGTTGCCTGGTTAGCTGCTCAACACCCACAATCTGAAATGCTGGTCTTGGCAAGGATCGCCCAGGGGTGTCTTTAGTTGCTCCAACAATTGGCGGTGGGTAATCAGCTAACCATTGATTTAGCTGGGCTATGGGATGAGGATCGCTTAAATTCAACCGCAAAGTAACTAATCGCGGATAAGCTGGGGTGCTGGCTTCCTGTGCATCTGATGGCTGATACAGTACTTGCCCAACTGGATAAGCCAAAGTAGAATGCAAACGAGCCGCTACCTGATTTCTCAGATTTAAATCATCACATACCGCCACAAAGATTTGTCGCCGCAAACCAAGACTCAGAGCAAGTTTCAGTCGCTGATATGCTTGCCTGTTCCAAGCAAAATTATGGGAGTGTGCAGTATCATTCACGCTCATGAGGGCTAAACAGCCAAAACGCAGTGTACATAGCCTTAAAGAAGGCAAGCAGCCTATAATCGTAACTATGTATACGATTTTCAGGTAGTTGTTGCTCTGCTCAGGATAAAATCTAGCCTTTAAGACCCAAAGGATTAAAAAGTGTATAATTATACTTATTAATTGAAGATAAATTTAACAGATAAAAAATTAGGCTCCTATCAAAGATGGGAACCTGAAAGAATATAAAAATAAATTTATT
>CAZZYE010000946.1:0-3516 GCA_964658145.1 uncultured Stigonema sp. | reverse complement strand
CGCCACTTCAACTCGCGAACTATTTCCCCCTTTCCACATCCCGTGAAAAGTCAGCATTTCCCCAGACTGGATTCCTCAAAAGCAGGCGACTTTAGTTGACCCCGTGCAACTCGCAGATTACATCTTATCGGTTCCAGGCACTGAGGGACTAACGGTTTCTGGGGGGGAACCTATGCTGCAAGCCACTGCATTGAGTGAACTATTCACCCATCTCCGTCAACACCGCGATATCTCTATTATGTGCTTTTCTGGGTTCACTCTGGAACAGTTGCAAGCCAAATCCGATCCAGCTATCAATCAAGTTCTTACCCTGATTGACGTTCTTATTGATGGGCAATATATCCCGGAACTAAATGACAATAAAGGCTGGCGAGGTTCTTCTAATCAAGTAGTTCACTTTCTCACAAACCGCCATTTGCCAGAATCTAGTTTGTTCACGCAGCGCAAACGCGATGTGGAAATTCATATGCGGGATGATTCAGCCTTAATGGTAGGTGTACCGCCGATTCACTTTCCTAATCATTTCGCTAGCGCATGCAAACAATATTTTCTGCCCTAGCTAGTAACAGTTGTATTACCTTGGTTGTACTGCTGGATTAAGCTTTGACATCTTTGCCCTGCTTCCACTGCTTGCTTCATTAATACCTTTCCTTGAGCAAAATTATTTGCTGCAAAGGCGCGATTAGCCTCTTGGCTTAACCTAGCTGCTTGGCTTGATTCTAGTCTAATTTGGGATTCTAAGTCCATAATTATTCCTCATGCTCTGAAATAACTATCTCTAAGTTCTCTGCTATGCGGTAAAGTACTTCTGCTTGACCAGTAAGTACACTAGCATCATTATAATTTGTTGCTGCTGCAGCATTGTCCGCTTGTGTATACAAGTCTTCAATTAGTTGCTGAAGAGTTAGGTAGACGCGAAGAGCGTGCTTCTGTATTTTCTCTTTCTATCTTAACCACCCCGCTTATAGTACAAAGCATATGCATGGTTAATACTACTGCTTTAGGGGCGATCGCGCTCTTGCAGCGTTGGGTGCGATCGCGTTCACAGTGTAGTTTCTCGATATTTTCTTGGGAAGCTAAAGTTAAATCATGTTTAAGTGTTTTGGTTAGCTTGAAAGCTGCATCAACTACCGCTCGTTCAGATCGTAGGTTAAGGAATTTCCAAGTAAAATAATCAGTAGACTCTAAGCTAGTACAAGCGAACTATCATAAGGATGGAATGTCTGACTTAATTCTATTTTGGCATCGCCGCGATTTACGGATCTCAGATAACACAGGACTCGCCGCCGCACAACGGCAGAGTGCAAAGGTTGTAGGCGTGTTTTGCCTAGATCCCAATATACTAGAACGGGATGATGTTGCTCCGGTAAGAGTGACTTACATGATTGGCTGTTTGCAATCACTACAAGAGCGATATGCTCAAGCTGGTAGCCAGTTACTCATACTCCGCGCCAATCCAACTCAAGCAATTCCAGCGCTGGCGGCGGCACTAAGTGCTAAAGCTGTATTCTGGAATTGGGATGTGGAACCCTACTCTCAAGAGCGCGATCGCACCGTAATCGACGCCCTCAAAGAAAAAGGCATTCAATTTCTTGAGCAAAACTGGGATCAAATTCTCCACGCACCAGAAGAGATCCGTAGCGGTGCCAACGCTCCTTACACTGTTTACACCCCCTTCTGGAAGAATTGGAGTAGTAAACCGAAGGCTAAACCAGTAGAAACCCAATATATCGCGTCAAGACAAGAGATGACGGGATTGACGGAAGCCGAAAAGGACATTGCAAGGCAAGCAGGGGCGATAGAATTGCCCTCAGCAAAAGATTTAGGTTTCCACTGGGATGGGGAATTAGTAATTCCACCAGGAGAGATGGCGGCGCAAGAACGGTTAGAGGAATTTGTCCTGCGTCCTATTACAGAATACCAAGAACAGCGCAATTTCCCTGCAGTTAACGGTACATCCCAACTCAGTGCTGCTTTAAAATTTGGCGCGATCGGCATTCGCACCGTTTGGCAAGCCACTGTAGATGCGCAACAAAACAGCCGCAGTGAAGAAACACTAGCCAATATCCGTGTATGGCAACAGGAACTAGCATGGCGGGAGTTTTATCAACACGCCATGTATAACTTTCCAGAATTAGCAGAGGGTGCTTTCCGCGAAACCTTCAAAAGCTTCCCTTGGGAAACAAACGTTGAACATTTCCAAGCTTGGTGTGAGGGTAGAACCGGTTATCCGATCGTTGATGCAGCCATGCGCCAGATGAACGAACTGGGTTGGATGCACAACCGCTGTCGAATGATTGTTGCCAATTTCCTAACCAAAGACTTGCTGATTAATCCTCAATTAGGGGAAAAATACTTTATGCAGAAGCTGATAGATGGCGATTTATCTGCTAATAATGGCGGTTGGCAGTGGAGTGCTTCTAGCGGTATGGACCCCAAACCTGTGCGAATTTTTAACCCAGCTAGTCAAGCGCAAAAGTTTGATCCAGAAGGTGAATACATTCGGCAATGGCTTCCGGAATTGCGTTCTCTAGATCCGGAGTATTTAGTTACTGGTAATATTTCACCTTTAGAGCGTGATGCTCTTGGTTATCCTCAACCAATTGTAGATCACAAACTACAGCAACGGCAGTTTAAAGAGCTTTATCAACAGCGAAGAGAGTTGCAGCTTAATGCTTAAATTAGGACATAACGCCACATAACCAGCTATTTCTTACTCCCGAACCGCTCTAAGATTACCTATTTTAACCAACCGCAAAAACGCGAAGTACACGAAGAAAAAAGAGAAGAAGATCGGTAATCTTGTGGCGGTTCGGGAGTAAGAGTGATTTTGCCCTATAATCTCCCAAACCGTAATCAGGAATGGGACGATTACCACTTGTAGCAACACTTAGAATTAGAATATCAGACATTGTGAGTAACTAGGCTTATGAACCTTTCACCTGCTTTGAGGTTGTCTGTCGTGCGATCGCTCTCAACTCATTAAGCAGGCGCGTCGCCCTGAGATTTCAAGGCTGCTCTTGATCGCACTTGACCGTTCTGATGAGAAGCGGCTGATTCGTGCGATGGAGTAGGCTGCGGTGAGGGAGGTGAACTTGGCGATTGGGGTGGTTTGGGAGGTCTACCTTTAGAAGCAAACTCTGTGAGATTCTTGACCACCACGTAAAGGACGGGTACTAGGAGCAGGCTCATGAGGGTGGAAACCAATAAGCCGCCAAACACAGCCGTGCCGAGCGACAAACGGCTGGCTGACCCTGCCCCGGATGCCAGCAATAAGGGAAGAAACCCAACCAGTGCGGCGATGGTGGTCATTAAAATCGGGCGGAGCCGCTGTTGAACCGCATGGAGCGCAGCTTGGGCGATCGTCATGCCGGGTGCCCGCGAATGGTTGGCAAATTCCACAATTAAAATCGCGTTCTTACTTGCCAAACCAATCAGCATCACCAATGCCACCTGACAGTAGAGATCGTTGACTAACCCTCGGAATGAGATGAACACCATCGCGCCGAGAACTGC
>CAZZYE010000945.1:0-3516 GCA_964658145.1 uncultured Stigonema sp. | reverse complement strand
ACTCCCCCCTCCCCCCTCTCCTTAAGGAGCAAGGGCGTTACCGCGAAGTATGCTACCAATGGTCTTGGCAGTAATTTTTAGCTGGGTGATGGGATTGGCTGGTACAACTGTCTTATACAGATAGCTATCAAAAGTCAGCCGTTGCACATCACGGTCAGCACACATTTCCACAAAGGCTTCACGACTGGCGTCAGAACGATAAAACACGGTTTGGAGAATGTCCAGAACCTTATAAGTGAGTCCGTATTTCTTATCCCAGCGCTTTATGTATACCTTAAGGTCAGCTTCTGTAGGGATGCGACTACCGCCGTTGGAGGTTTCCACAATGGTTTCGGCACACATCCGCCCTGAGCGAGCTGCAAAGTAAATACCTTCACCAGAAGACTTGGTAACATATCCAGCCGCATCACCCACTAAAGCTATGCGACCGACAACGCGACGGGGACGGGGATGTTCCGGAATCGGGTGTGCTTCTACTTTGATGATTGTACCACCAGCAAGTTTTTTGGCAGCACGAGCGCGGATACCAGCTTGCAGTTGTTTAATACTGGCTTTGTTAACGTGCATTGTACCAGTACCTACAGCTACGTGGTCGTATTTAGGAAAAACCCAAGCGTAGAAGTCGGTAGAAACGTCGTTGCCTACGTACATTTCGGCAAGGTTGTTGTAATATGCCATTTTGTCTTGGGGTAGGCGAATGCGCTCTTGGAAAGCGATCGCATAATTGTAATCTCCAGCATCCATTTCCTTGGCAATGCGAGAGTTAGCCCCATCCGCTCCAATAATTACATCAACTTTCAGGGTTTTGGCAATGCCCTGAGCGCCACCTTCTGTGTGATCTACGTAATGGATTGTATAAGGGTCTGTATTGTTTGTGGGAATATCAAGTTTATGAACGGTAGCATTGATTAAATTTGCGCCTAGTTTTGCCGTGCGATCGCGTAGATAGCCATCCAGCACCTCACGACGGCACATGCCAATATATTCTTCTTCTTTGTCTAGATTAATATCTACCTCTCGATTCGAGGGCGAAATCATTTTCATCTTCCGCACTCGACGGTCAATAATCTCAGAAGGCAGGTCAAACTCACTCACCATGCACAGGGGAATCGCGCCGCCACACGGTTTGGCATTGTCTAGCTTGCGCTCAAATAGGAAAGTTTCAATTCCAGCTTTTGCCAGCGTTTCAGCGGCAGATGAACCCGCTGGACCTGACCCAACAACAGCAACCCGTAGTGTCAAAGGTCTTCTCCTAATCTTAAAATTTACCGAGAGCATCGTATCACGGACTTTTGGTTGAATCCGCGCTCTACGTTCGAGATTTGACACAAATGCAATATTCCTTAATATTTCGCTACGAATGGAAGACTGGCTAATTGCTAATGGCTTTTAACAATTAGCAATTGACAAATTTGTAAATTTGCTCCTTTCTTAAGCCTTTGTTGTAGTTACCTTAGTTCTTTCTTAACTATAAGTTGCTATATTCGTGTGGTTTTGCACAATTACCATAATTACACGGGTATTTGCTCATGTTTACTGATATAAGCCCCAAGAATGCGTATCTGACGGCGCCCTTCATTAATTATCCTTACCAGAAATTAACCCAGTTCTCTCCACTAGAAATTGAGAAGAATTGGCTAGTAAACTTTCAGCCAGCAATTGAGACGTGGGCGCAGTATGTAGAAAATTCTAAAGCGCTGAAGACTCAATTAGGAAGCGATCGCATCAATCTTGACACAGCACTAGGGTCAGACTCGCCTTCTCAACCGACAGTTTCCTACACAGGGGTTGCAGCAGGTGATGCGACTCAAGATTCTCAAACTGCTGTTTCCTACACAGGCGTAGCAGCAGGTAATGCGAGTCAAGATAGTGTTGTCCTCTGGACACGCACCACCGATCCCACCACCGACGAAGGAGTCAGCACTAATCTCACAGCGCTAATTTCCACCGATCCATCCTTTGACTTTGTTCCTGTTGTCGCTTCTGGTACAACAGATCCAAATCGGGACTATACATTAAAACTCGATATCAATGGTCTTGAGAGTGGTAAGCAATACTACTACACCTTTGAAACAAAAGATGGCGAGTTCAGCCCAGTGGGTACATTTAAAACTGCGCCAGACCCAAATCAGAAAACAGCGGTTCACTTTGGCTTTAGTGGCGATGGTGATGGTCAATGGCGTCCCTACTCCTCCACCCAAGATTTCAATCAGCTGAATTTAGATTACTTCGTCTGGTTAGGTGACACAATTTACGAAACGAAGTCTAATATATCTGACGGTACAGCTGATCCCTTTGCCGATCCCAACCAAGCCCTAGCTGACTATCATCGTAAGTATCGAGAACAGCTAGACCCGGTGACACAAGATGGGTTCCCCGGTTTACAAGAGTTTTTTAGTTCTCAGGGAAACTATACACTGCTTGACAACCATGAATTGGGTAACAAGCAATTTCAAGCTGGGGGTGCGCCTACTGGAGATCCTGCCGGTAAGGGGGTTAATGCTAGCGACCCAACTTATGATGTTAATACAACTGGTACTTATCTGAATAAAACTGATGGGTTTAAGGCGCTAGTCCAAGCATACGACGACTATCAGCCTATTCAAGAAAAAACCATCTCTGCCCCAGATGACCCACGTACCGATGGTACTCAACAACTTTATTTTGCCCAACAGTGGGGTGCGAATAGTATTTTCATTAACGTGGACGATCGCTCCTATCGTGATATCCGCTTGCAAACTCCTGCAGGTACTGATGACACAGGTCCCCGTGCTGATAACCCTGACCGCACAATGCTAGGTGCAACTGAACTTCACTGGTTTGAGCAAACCCTTTCCGATGCTCAAGACAAAGGAATACCCTGGAAAATCGTGGCGCTTTCCTCTCCTATTGATCAGTTAGGAACTGATGGCGGTAAATCTTGGTATGGTGGTTACAGGGCTGAACGAAATGAGATATTGAAGTACATCGCCGACAATCACATTGATAACGTAGTCTTCCTCACTACTGACGACCACCAAAACCGGGTAAACGAACTCACCTATCTTGCTGACCCCAACGACCCCACGAGTCAAACTGTAGTTCCCAACGCTTTCACTATTGTTGCAGGTCCGATTGGTGCTGGTGGTCCTGACGCTATTACTGACCATAGCTTTAGCAATCTCAAATCGCTAGCAGATAATCTAGCCAACACTCAAATCTCTAAAGGTATCGATCCAATAGGTTTAGACCCGAATTTTCCTGGACTCCATAATGTTTTCCGTGAGGACGATCCGGATGCGGATACACTGCGTCAGCCTATCGATTTTTACTCACCCGACACCTTTAATTACGTCACCCTCGATATCAGTAATGATGGCTCTACCCTTTCAGTTAACACCTATGGTATCAATTCCTATGCGCCTAATACCTTCCCTGAGCCAGACCAAGTTGAACCTGTGCGACACATTTCCGGTTTTGATGTGACAACCACCTCCTCGACTCAATATAATGGGTAATTGGTAATGGCTAATGGCT
>CAZZYE010000944.1:0-3517 GCA_964658145.1 uncultured Stigonema sp. | reverse complement strand
AGGACTTCGATCACAAAGCCCTGCGCGAAACTCGTCATGCTGCTGATTGATACGTCTTCACGATGCCCATGATAGCATATATGGTGATTATTTCATTAAGCAATAAAATCCCCTCCATATTTTCTGACTGGAGGGGATTTTATTGCTTAACGGACGAAACGCGATCGCCTAAATCCATTACTAGCAACTTGGGTTACTATTAACCTTGTGTACCTAATTGCTGTGTAGTAAATAGCACTATGTTATACTGAGTAGACAATGTTCCGTTTACTAGATTTTCAGAACCCTGTTCTAGACCTTGTGTAGATGCTGGACTGCCAACAGGATCTTTCGTTAATCCGTTTAATAGATTATTAGCACCCTGTTCTCCATTTTCGATAAATCCCTGACCACCAACTACAGTTTGTAATTGTTCATCGCTCAGATCTTCAAACAAGCTAGTTCCGAATTCAGCGATTTTGATGTTAGCCATAATACCCTCTAAATCTTTGTAAAGAATAATTGCGTACTGAAAGCAGTTTATAACAGCCTGTCTCCTAACAAAATCACACCTAAGTAAGAAGACACCCGTATTCCATGAGTATGCCTTTAGGTATATTTATACTCGTCATACTCAGGTTTGCGATCTACTGACTTTTGTAGGGAGCATCCAGTTTTGGTAGAAATACTCAAAGTTAATTTCTCCATTTTTTTATTTAATTTTTATGGCGCCGTGACCCCCCAAGGGGGTCATGAGCTTGAAGTTTTGGGAAGGAAACCAAACTGACGACCTGAGAGGGTGTTTGAAAAGTAATGAAAAGTCAGAATTTATGCCAAGCGCCTGACCATTATACGAATCATGGCAAGGTAAATAAACGTAGCCGTGAAGTTTCCGGTAATAGCTCGTAGTCTTTGTTCAAACGCTCAAGCAAGACTCGCAGTACTAAACTATATACAGTTTGCTAATTGGGAAAATCTCCTATTTTGGAGATCTTGCTGAAGAAAGCCAGCTAACCATATTAAAAGATGAGCTTGGTTTGTAGAAGCTGCGTTGTTAGGAAATCGATGTTTCTAATCTGAGATCTTGCACCTTCGATAGGGAAGGCTGGTGGGCAGTGCCCACCCTACGAATTAATAGGCTTTTTCGGCTTATATTTTCGCAACTTGGCGGTGGTGCAAGATATGAGCCTCTAACTAGCGGACTACGCCGCTAGTGATATATGGAAGAAACACAGGGGGCTAGAGGAAAATTTGAGAGATTGAGACTATAATTAATAGTTACCCTGACAGTCCTCACCGTCTTTACAGTGGTGCTAATTACGCCCGTATATGAGCCTGGTTCTGAGTGAAGAAGGTGAATTTATTGGTGAAGTGATGGTTGAACTATCACTATCCCGTGCGCGGAGATTAGATTTGGACACCGCACTCAGGTCAGGGTACTTATTTACTGTTAAAAAATGCGATGGCGATGACGGAGGTCTCCATGAGCAAAAAAGAATTGCAACCAAAGTCACCAAGTTCTAATTTACCATTAATTAACCCCAATGCAGCAGGTATAGATATTGGTGCAGACAGACATTGGGTTAGTGTTCCTGTAGATAGGGAAAAAGACTCGGTACGCAGTTTTGGCTGTTTCACCGCTGATTTGTACGCAATGGCAGACTGGCTAAAGGCTTGTGGAATTGAAACTGTCGCAATGGAATCAACTGGAGTTTATTGGCTACCTGTGTTCCAAATTCTGGAAAGTAGGGGATTTGAAGTTAAGCGTATGTTTATGCTCACTATGTAAAAACTGTGCCTGGTCGCAAAACTGACGTATTAGATTGTCAGTGGCTGCAACAGTTGCATACATACGGGTTGTTGGCAGGTTCATAACGTCTGCGAAGATCAAATTTGTGTTCTTCGTAGTTATATCCGGCAACGAGACAACCTGATTAAAAGTGCTTGTGTCCACGTACAACGGATGCAAAAAGCTCTGACTGAAATGAACGTACAACTACATCGGGTGATTAGTGATATTACAGGTACTACAGGCATGGCAATTATTGGTGCAATTGTTTCTGGTGAGCGCAACCCACAGAAGTTAGCTGCGCTCTCAAGATGAACATATTAGGGCAAGTTGTACAAGTATTGCTGCTGCTTTGACTGGGGATTATCGACCAGAACTTGTGTTTGTTTTATCACAAGAACTAGAACTCTATAAATTCTACCAGACACAAATAACTGAATGCGATGCCCAAATCGAGCAGTGTCTAGCTCGATTCGCAGATAAAATAGACGTTAAAATCAACCAAGAACGGGAAACCGAAACGTCGTGGCAAAAAGCAACCAGGAAATGCTCCCCAATTTGATTTACGTACTCATCTATACCGCATCACGGGGGTTGACTTTACTCAAATCAATGGCTTTGGTGCTTTAACTGTGTTGGTTATATTGTCTGAAGTGGGACTAGACCCATCTCGTTTTCCTACAGTCAAGCATTTCACTTCTTGGTTGGGGTTATGTCCTGGTAGTCGCGTCACTGGTGGTAAGGTAAAAAGTTCTAAAACTCGCCCTGTTATCAATCGGGCAGCCAATGCTTTCCGCATGGCTGCACAAACACTTTGTCGTAGCAATTCAGCCCTTGGTGGATTTTATAGACGGATGCAGTCTCGCATGGGCGCACCAAAGGCAATTACTGCGGCAGCCCACAAACTAGCACGTATTTTCTACCGTCTTTGGACATCAGGAGCAGCCTATATAGACCCAGGTGTTGATGCTTACGAGCAAAAATACCACGAACGCATGGTAAATAACTTGAAGAAAAAAGCTCACGCTTTAGGATTTGATTTAGTTGCTCAACCTACAATTAATGAGGAGCAGTGCGCTGTGTGAGGTGCAATCAATCGCCTGCGTAATCATGCGTTACTCAAAAATCAGCGCTGAAGAGTGCGACGGTTTCAATCCTCGCCACCTCATGCATTATAAAAACAGTCAGATAACACGCTGTTTCTTGAGAATAAAGCGTGATAATTACCTAGAAAAATCCGAGCTAATTTGGAGCGTTACGTCCCTACCAACTAAAGCTGCGATGGGATGTGTTTCTTAGGAGTAATCTGACTCCCGAGCAAAACTTTATTCTTTCGTCATTCAAATTTTCAAGTACGAATTATATCAAGTTCGGTTAATTACTTCGGTTATATAGCAATCCGTGGAGGAGATATGAACACCTCTCCCAAATCCTCCAAGTCTCCCTTGTCCACCCCGAAGGGGCGCTGGATCCTCTGGTTCGGATCTCAAATAGGATTGCTATATTCTGTTGGTAATAGGTAATGGGTAATTGGGAAAAAGGAACCATTACTCATTACCCATTATTTATTACCAGGCACACTGATAATATAATTATTCAACCGAACATGATATTAGTAATTATTCGGTCAGTACCTTTAGGGCTATATTCAGGATGTTGATATAGGAGTTTTTATTGGAAACATCACAACTTTTTTAGCTAAACCTAAAGTTTGCAAAATTTTAATTGCCCACCAAGTCATATCGACTT
>CAZZYE010000943.1:0-3536 GCA_964658145.1 uncultured Stigonema sp. | reverse complement strand
TATTAAGGCTTTAATTCCCCTTTGGATCTCAAAATAAGCGAACGTACAGTCATGAGTGTTTCTTCCTATCGCCCCCCCTGAACGGATACATAATTGTTTACCCCGAACTATTGAGGGGATACAACAATTAAATGGAAGTTTTAAGAATGGGGCGCTATGGATAGTTAATACCAGAGCGCTTTTTTCATAAAACCTTTTTACAACATGGTAGTAAGTAGCGCTAACCTTGCATCCCCTCCAATACCTGCCGTATAGTATCCGATGGTACTTGGTCAGTAACTGTCACTGCACCAATCTGCGTAGGCAAAACAAATCGCACTTTACCATCTTTAACTTTCTTATCGGTTTGCAACGCCTCAATAATCGCTTCAATATCCACCCCGGAAGGTAACTGAGTCGGTAAACCCGTTTTTTGAATTAAGGCGTCTTGACGTTCAGTTTCTGCCTTTTGCCACAGTCCAAGTTCCACAGCAATCTGCCCTGCTGCTACCATGCCAATAGCCACAGCTTCGCCATGATTAACTACACTATAACCCGTCAAGCTTTCCACCGCATGACCGATAGTGTGTCCATAGTTGAGAATCGCCCGCAGTCCGGCTTCTTTCTCATCCTTGCCCACTACATCAGCTTTTGCTTGACAAGAGTGCGTTAATATGTTATCCATCAGTTCAGGTTTTAAGTAGCGGCGTTGATCCAAGCGTTTACTCTCTTCCATCTCGGCAAACAACTGGGCATCCCAAATGACGCCGTACTTAATCACCTCTGCCATCCCCGCCCTAAACTCACGCATGGGCAGCGTTTGCAGGACCTCTGGGTCGATTAAAACCAATCGCGGCTGATGGAATGCGCCAATCAAGTTTTTCCCTTGGGGATGGTTCACACCTGTTTTGCCGCCGATCGCCGCATCCACCATCGCGAGGAGTGTGGTAGGCACTTGTACAAAGTTAATTCCCCGTAACCAAGTCGCAGAGGCAAAGCCAGTCATGTCACCAATGACACCTCCCCCTAAAGCTACCATAGTTGAGGAGCGTTCTAGGCGGTTTTCCAAGGCGGTATCGTAGATTTTTTGTACAGAATTCAGGGTTTTGTAGCGTTCACCAATTGGTAGGGTAACCTCCGCCACTTCAAAGCCAGCAGCTTTCAGCGATCCGATCGCCCTTTCCCCATAATGCTTAAAAATTGTCTGGTTAGAAACCAGCAACACTTTCTTACCCAGCTTCAAAAGAGCCATCTGTTCACCTAGTTTATCTAAGTTGCTAGGTGCGATCGCAATCTCATAAGACTGCTGCGGTAGATTTACGTTAATAATAGAAGCCATTGCCAATCCCAAACAAGCGCCTGTGGGCTGTATTCTACCATACTCATGCTGAGAGCCTCCGGATTCTATCCGGTTCCCCTCAAGCGTCGTGCTTGATAAATCCAGCCAGTGTCTACTTTGAACGTTGACTTTCAATGTATTGCTTGACGATTTCAGTGCTAACAAGTCCTGTGGATGCCACAAAATAACTAGGACTCCACATGCAAGGCATCTTCTTTAATTCTGGGAATTCAGCCCTTAAGTGATGAGACGATCTTCCTTTAATCCATCGGGCAATATCAGAAGGCGACTCATGAGGGGGAACATTCAGTTCGCAATGAACGTGGTCGGGCATAATTTCCAGTGCAATCAATTTCCAGCCGTGTTCGTTGACTAATTCAAAGATAATTGATTGCATTCTTTCTGCCACATCCTTGATCAGAACTGCTTTGCGTCGTTTGGGTACAAACACAAAGTGATAATTCAAGGATGATACAGATCCTTCAGCGCGTCGATATTCGTAATCCTTTGAAGAAAGCTTAGACATTTTGTTAAAATTATGCGGAGTTGAGTAGACAGCATGTGTATTGACCACTATAATAGACTACAAGGAGGTGAAGCAACCAATGTTCAAAACACAGCAAATAAAGTTAACAGGAAATATATCTGAGGAGTTGCATGATTACTTGGTTTATCTATGTGAAAATGCAAGTTCTCTGGTTAATTGCGTAATCTATCAAATCAAGCAAAAGCACTTTGAAGTCTGCGAGAAAATAGAGTTCTTTGACAAAGATGATTTTTACCGCTCTGGATTCAAAACTAAAAGGGTATCCCTTGATGGCTTTGCTCAATTCTGCAAAGACTTTGCAGACAACAAGCATTACAAAATCCTGCGTGGACAGCAAGCCCAGCAAGTAATTAAAGGAGCTCTGGAAAGCTTTAAAAGCTATAACGAGCTTTTGCCACTATTCTTTAAAGGAGAATTGAAAGGTAAACCAAAGATGCCAAAATACCGCAGTAAAGGCGGATTGGCTTTATTTACCATTCCCGCTCAAGCTTTGAGATTTGATATTGAGACGGGTTTGTGTCGGCTACCAATCAGTAGAGAATTGAGCCAGGATGCTCCATCAGATAATTGGATACAAGAGCGGGTATGGGTTCAAGCCTGAACAGATTTGTTGCATCAGAATTTTGCCACGCAACCGCGTTTTGTATGCTGAGTACGTGTACAACGACAACGAGTCAATAGTAGGCGGAACATGCCTTCTGGGACTTGACCCCACTGCTGCTTTGGGGATTGACCCTGGTACAGTTAATTGGATTACAGGAGTTTCAACCCTCAATAAATCTTTCATCATTGATGGCAGACAGTTAAAGTCAATCAATCAACGATATAACCGCGCTGTTGCCAAAATGAAGAAAGGGAAACCCCAAGCTTATTGGGATGATGAACTGGCAGAGTTAGCAGAAAAACGTAACCGGGTGATGAGAGATGCCATCAACAAAACTGCTCGGTTCGTTGTTAATTACTGCTTGACCAACAAGATTGGGAACGTTGTATTTGGTTGGGGTCAAGGTGTCAAGGACAAAATCCAGCTTGGTAAGAAGCACAACCAAAACTTTGTGCAGATTCCAACAGCAAAGTTAAAGGAACGTATCCAGGAACTATGCGAAGAAACCGGGATACAATTCCATGAAACAGAGGAAAGCTACACCAGTAAAACGAGCTTTTTGGATGATGATTTCCTGCCAACTTTGGGCGAAAAACCCCAAGGCTGGAAGCCATCAGGTAAGCGCGGTCAGAAGGGTGATGGCATTGGTCGAGGTCAGTATAAAACAGCAACAGGATTGCTAATCAATTCGGATTGTCAAGGCGCAATCAATATTGTGCGAAAGGTATCGACACAGTTAGGACTTGTCCTTTCCAGGGTCTGTAGGGAAGCTTTGATTCTTCCCAAACGGTATGGAGTTTTTAGTTCGCTAAAGAAAACATATCGTGAACGGAGCGCAGCCGGATTCTATCCGGCGTAGCGAACTCTGTTTAGAATCCTCTGAGCTTTAGCCAGAGGAGAAATCAACCTATTAAATGTTTCAATGGTTTTAGATATCTTTAGGAGAAATATACAATGTTTGCTGTCATAGCTTATATCACCTTCTTGGGACTGTTTTTCGGGCTTGCTGTCGGTTTACTGTTTGGTCTACGTGCTGTCAAGTTGATTTAGAAAGGGGAGGGGGATGG
>CAZZYE010000942.1:0-3538 GCA_964658145.1 uncultured Stigonema sp. | reverse complement strand
GTTTTTCCCATATTAGAAAAATCACATAACTGGATAGATGAAGCAAGAGCTAATGATGGTGCGCATCCAAGAGTAGGAGGTTATGCAGAATTTGCCGAAATCGTGCAAAACTGGCAAGGCTGGTTAGATTGGTTTAAATAGCAAACCGTCTTTACAAAAGAGTACTATAGCAATCCTATTACATAGGTGAAAATTCCAGAAATACACGTAGGGTGGGCACTGCCCAGCATATCCGGGTTTTGGTGGGCTACACAACTTAAAATTTTTCACAAATCATTTAGGATTGCTATATGCAGGAACCAGACTTATAAGCTAAATATTTATTTGTGATTAGGTGAACAGCAGTCACCAAAAAAACTTAATATTATTTTAATAACTTAGCTTGAGCAGAGAAATTTATGAATTACTACATATCTCCCCGCTTTCTAGATAAAGTTGCTGTTCACATCACTAAAAACTTCCTGGATATTCCCGGTGTTCGAGTCCCATTGATTTTGGGTGTTCATGGGCGTAAAGGCGAGGGAAAGTCTTTTCAATGTGAGTTAGTCTTTGAGAAAATGGGTATTGAAGTCACTCACATATCTGGCGGAGAACTGGAAAGTCCAGATGCAGGAGATCCAGCACGTCTAATTCGGCTGCGCTACCGAGAAACGGCAGAACTGATTCGTGTGCGGGGCAGAATGTGCGTACTGATGATTAACGATTTAGATGCGGGTGCAGGACGCTTTGATGAAGGCACTCAGTACACTGTAAATACTCAGATGGTAAATGCCACACTGATGAATATTGCTGATAATCCCACTGATGTGCAACTTCCAGGTAGTTACGACTCAACACCTTTACATCGTGTACCAATTATTGTTACAGGAAATGATTTTTCCACTCTCTACGCGCCGTTGATTCGGGATGGTCGCATGGATAAATTTTATTGGGAACCTGACCGAGACGACAAAGTGGGGATTGTTGGCGGAATTTATGCTGAAGATGCACTTTCACGCCAGCAAATTGAACAACTAGTTGATACTTTTGCAAATCAGTCAGTTGACTTCTTTAGTGCTTTGCGATCGCGCATTTATGACGAACAAATCCGCAACTTCGTCCATCAAGTGGGAGTCGAGCGTGTATCATTACGTGTGGTGAACAGCGTTGAAGGACCACCAGAATTTAAAAAGCCTAATTTTAGCTTGTCTAACTTAATCGAGACGGGTAAGTTGATGGTTGGTGAACAAAAACGGGTGGAAAATTCCCAATTGGTTGATCAGTACAATCGATTGAATAGAAAAACTTCTCAACCAGCTCCTGCTTCCCCCACAGCTACAGAAATACCCCGTCAATCAACCAATAATGGCTCAAGCCTACCTACAACAGCTAATAGTTTACAGAAACAGCAGGGATCAAGTACTCATTTGACCCTGGAAACACAAGAACAAATGCGTCAAATTCTGTCACAGGGTTATAAAATTGGGGTCGAGTATGTAGATGAGCGCCGCTTCCGCATCGGTTCTTGGCAAAGTTGTCTTACTAACCTCATTGATGGAGAGTCAGATGCAATCTCAGCTGTGGAATCCTGTCTAACTGATCATAGTGGTGATTACGTGCGCTTAGTAGGAATTGATCCAAAAGCGAAGCGGCGGATTGTAGAAACGATTATCCAACGCCCGAATCGAAATTCGTAATTATTTCCCAACTCAATTACAAATTCTAAATTATTTTGGAACCGATAAACCTTGGGGTAGTGGCAACATTGGATGCCGACAGCGGCATCCACAACGCATACGCCGCCTATTCGTTTCCAGTTGCAGGACTGTAGGTTGGGCACTGCTGACAGATCAGATCACCAGCAGGTCCTGCGATCTACTTTTGGTTATTTCCAGCAGTCATTCCCGTACAGCACTTGCTTATAAGTACACATGCAAAAATATTTATGTCCGCAGCGAACGAAGAGTAGCAATCCCAAACCGCAAGAGAATTGCTTGATTCCGCTTCGCTCCATTCGCTGCGGACATTGTATATTTAATTTTGCATGACTACTTAACTGCCCGGGTTAAACCGAATACACCTTCTACTGAGCGTAACACTACCGAGTGCAAAATGGACGCGATCGCGAATCATACGAAAAATCGGTCAAAAGTTGCCGTCAAGCAAGTTTATAAACACCTTCAGCCTTAATTTACAGCAGTTTTCACATAAATGAACCACACCGTTTGTAGGGGCGAACGGCCCTTCGGGTTCAGCAGTCGCCTACGGAGGGAAACCCTCCTACAGCGCTGCTTCACCGTTCGCCCCTACAAACGGTGTGGTCTATTTACCTGAAAATGGCTGTAATATCTCTAATTACAGGCGTAATTCACGAATACGAGTGAGAGAAAACTTTGAAACGAAAGAACGCTCTTTTTCGGTCAAGAGTTTCATTTCCAGTCCTCACTTGATAATTTCCCGTGGTTAATACACGTATTATATAAATTAATTATTACATAAATCTAAGCAATAATACTATCGTATGTATAGCGAGATAGGTTTACTGACTCTGATGTCAGACCTAACTCTGACAAAGCTTAAGTCCCTACTCATGATGCGACTTTCGTTGAAGAAGTTAGGATAAAAACTGTAGGTCTAGTCACAAACTTTACACAACACGCCTCGCCTGATTCTAAGTTGGAAACTGCATCAAACTTTCATGGCATCAGGAGTCTAGCTGCTCTGTTGCTGGGATTGATTCTCGATTAAATATATTTTTTCCTTTAAGACTACTTGCAAGTCTTGTCACCTATCGTAGGGACTATGCCAAGCTATCGTTAGAAATCAGTTCTAGCTAGCACGTTTAGTAATGGTCGGCTTGGGGTCACCAGTCCCAGTAAGCGCGAGATTGTGCGTTTTTACCAAGGCGCGAATCCCCATATAGTGAACCGATTTCCTGATTACTAAACCAGCCGACGTAAGCTGAGCTTCCGTATTTCATCAACGTTTGAGACTAAACAATTCACTACTTACAAGGGGTTAGCGATGGGAAGTCAATCGGCATTCCTGACTAGCGGTATGTCTTCATCCAGTCTGGATGGAGGGCTGACAAAGTCTCTGTTAGACAGTGCATCTTTAAGCGCTTCTTTAGACGATAGTTCTTCATTACTAGGTTGGCAAAAAACGCTCACAACAACAGGTGCATCAGATCCTATTTCCTCTCTCATTAGACAGCCTTTCAACAAAAGACACCACAACCAGTGGCAACAACAGTTCCGACTCTAATCAGGATTCTACAGCTAACGACAGTAGTCTTGTTGGCAGTGTCTTTGATAACTCGCTGTTTTCAACCAACCAAGGAAAGCTCGCGACTGTTTCATCCCAACCGCTCCGTAGCAGTAGTACAACAAATAACAGCACAACAGGCGTTGATCCACTCACGGGGAGTACGAACAATGATCAACTAGTTAGTATCACCAGTAACGACCCGTACGCGTATGCTTCCAAAGGAAGTTCACCGATTACTAACAGGACTTACGCAACTGGCATAAGGCGATCGCCACATTTAGTACATAAGTAT
>CAZZYE010000941.1:0-3538 GCA_964658145.1 uncultured Stigonema sp. | reverse complement strand
TCTACAACCCTTGTAGAGACGCGACCGATCGCGTCTCTACATTGTTTTTCGGAGATGTCTAATAGGTTACAAGTGTCTGTCCCACAAATCTGGAGTTTCATCACAAGACTTTGGATGACTGTTCCGACCAACGCTAGAGCAAAGTAATCAGGAGCGAGAGAATATGGATAAGCGCAAGTCAGGAGTCTTTGGTCGTCGCGAGTTTATAGGTGCTACAGTTGCAAGTACACTCCTTGCAGTAGGAGGATCGAGCCTGGTATCTGCTTATTCTGCAAAACCACGGCGTCCTAATGTAGTATTTATTTTGGCAGATGATCTCGGCTGGGGCGATCTGAGCATTTACGGAGAGCCAAACTTTGACACACCCAACTTAGATCGTTTGGCACAGGAAGGTACACGCTTCACCAATGCCTATTCTGGTCAAACTGTTTGCACACCAACACGAGTCAGCTTCTTCACAGGTCGTTATCCGGCGAGACTTCCAATTGGTCTGAAGGAGCCTTTAGGTAGCCTGAAGCAAGTAGGTGACAGTGTAGGATTACCACCTGATTTTCCAACTATTGCCTCTCTCTTGAAAGGTAAGGGTTATGACACAGCGCTCTTCGGTAAATGGCACTGTGGCTATCCTCCTACATATGGTCCCGAACTGAATGGCTTTGATGAATATTTTGGCAATCTAAGTGGTGCCACTGACTACTTTAGACATGTAGACACCGATGGAGAACCTGACCTATGGTCAGGTCAGAAGCAGGAGAATAACACTTTCTTAAATCAAGTAGAGCGTGCTGGTTACAGTACAGACTTGTACACTCAGCAAGCCATTGATTTTATTAGCAGACGCCGAGAGGAGCCATTTTACCTGAGCCTTCATTACAATGCGCCCCATTGGCCCTTTGAAGGACCAGATGACGAAGCGATCAGTAATTCCTTGATCGGTAACGATAGTGTACAAAGTTGGTTGAATTCAGGGTCACCAGAATCTTACGCCGCATTAGTAAAAAGACTAGATGATGGCGTTGGCAGAGTACTAAAAGCTTTGGATGATGCGGGACTAACTGATAATACCTTAGTTATCTTTGCCAGTGACAATGGGGGTGAGAAGTTCTCCTATTTTGGAAATTTGAGAGGGAAGAAAGGCGATTTACTTGAAGGTGGTATACGAGTCCCCACAATTGTTCGTTGGCCTGGAGTCACACCAGCTAACCAGGTCAGCGAACAAGCCATTATCACAATGGACTTAACAGCAACTATTCTTGCTGCTACACGTACTCAGCCCGATCCGCGTTACCCACTTGATGGTCAAAATTTACTAACAGTTCTCAAAGGTGAAAAATCTGTTTATCCTCGAACACTTTTTTGGCGCTTTGGAGGCGACGGGTCCGGTGGCGATATCCAAAAAGCTGTCCGTAGCGGGGAGTGGAAGTATTTACTTAGGGGAGGAAACGAATCTCTTTACAATCTTTTAACTGATGAAGGAGAGCAAAATGACCTCAAAGAACAATATCCAAGAATATTTCAGCAGCTACGTCACAGATTGCAGCAATGGGAGTCGCAAGTACTGCCCTATCCAGCAGCTTGAGCAAGAAAAAGGGTGTAAGTGTTTAGGAGTATGAATTTTCAGCAGATCGCTTCTCCTCGTCCTGGTAAACCACCCCATAAAAGCATGGTCTGGATTCCTGGTGGAACTTTTGTGATGGGGTCTGACCACCACTACCCAGAAGAAGGTCCAGCCCATTGTGTCAGTGTGGATGGCTTCTGGGTAGATCAATACGCAGTTACTAACAAACAGTTTCAACGCTTTGTCAAAGAAACTGGCTATGTGACGCTTGCGGAACGTCAACCGTTGCTTGAGGATTATCCTGGAGCACTACCGGAACTACTTGTGCCTGGGTCACTCGTGTTTCAGCAGCCCAAGCATCCAGTCGATTTACAGACTTGTAGCTGGTGGGCGTATGTATCCGGTGCTAAATGGCGACATCCAGCAGGACCAGGAAGTTCTATCAAGGGACGAGAAAATTCTCCCGTTGTGCATATTGCCTATGAAGATGCTCAAGCTTACGCAACTTGGGCAGGTAAATCGCTGCCGACCGAGGCACAATGGGAATTTGCTGCTCGCGGCGGGTTGGAGGGTGCTGTCTATACCTGGGGTAATGAATTTGCTCCTAAGGGCAAGCAGATGGCTAACATTTGGTTCGGTGACTTCCCCACAGCATACCTCAAATCACACCCTCCTAACCCAGAACCAGTGGGTTCGTACCCTCCAAATGGTTATGGTCTATACGATATGGCAGGCAACGTTTGGGAATGGACTACTGACTGGTATCAAGACCATCACCCGGAAAACAAGACCAAATCTTGCTGTATCCCGGTCAACCCCAGAGGTGGAACCCTTGAAGAGAGCTTTGATTTAAATATGCCGTCTCGAATACCGAGGAAAGTCCTTAAGGGTGGTTCCTTTCTCTGTGCCCCCAACTACTGTCGGCGTTATCGACCAGCAGCGCGTCATCCAGAAACCGTAGACACCTCAACGTGTCATATTGGATTTCGTTGTGTGGTTAATGTATGAAAACTCGTCGCTATGTCTTACTGGCGATGTCTGACGACAAGCCGCTCCGCGTCTACGCCTTCCAAGGAGGTCCGCCGATGATGGAAGCAATGGCAGCAAACAGTATTGACATTGGAAATGTCGGAAACCTGCCGCCCGTTTTTGCTCATGCTGGTGGTAATCCGATTGTTTATGTTGCTGCGACGGGTTCTAACGCAGGCGCTCAAGCAATCATTGTACCGTCTGATTCTCCTATCAAAACCCTTGCCGATTTGAAGGGAAAAAAATTGGCGATTCAAAAGGGAACAGCGCTGCAGTACTTTGTGCTGAGAGCTTTAGCGAGTGCAAAACTAACACTGAAAGATATTCAACCTGTTTACCTAACAATTCCTGATAGCACCACTGCCTTTGAAGGGGGCAATGTAGATGCCTTGCCTATAAGCGATCCCTATCTTGCCTCTAAAGAGTTAGATGGTACCGTACGTGTGTTGGTCAGAGGTTCGGATGTGGCACCTCAACGCGCCTTTTACATCGCTACGCAAAATTTCACCAAAAATCACCCTGACTTAGTAAAGGTCATTTTGGAAGAACAACGGAACGTAGAAGAGTGGGCAAAGGCAAATTCTAATGAGGTTGCTAAACTGCTGGCAGCGCAAACTAAATATAAGCCAGAAGCGTGGGAATTTTCTTTAAAGCAGCGTCCCTACTTTGGTGTATTCGATATGAAAGATGAATTTGTTGCCGAACAACAGCAAGTAGTTGATTTGTTCTACAGTCAAAAGCTGATTCCAAAAACCTTTCAAGTTAAAGATGCGATCTGGAAACCTTAATTAATATAGCAATCTTTGGCAGATTTTTAAACCCATTTACACTGTAGAAAGCGTACAGTGCAGTCTCTACATTAGATGTCGTTTTTAAAGCAATACGCTTGGTGTTAAGGCTTTGATCCCCCCTAGCCCCCCTTTTCAAGGGGGGAAAAAGCCCCCCTTGAAA
>CAZZYE010000940.1:0-3547 GCA_964658145.1 uncultured Stigonema sp. | reverse complement strand
TAATACTTATGTACTAAATGTGGCGATCGCCTTATGCCAGTTGCGTAAGTCCTGGACTGTTCTTGCCGGATCTGTACAAGGGCCAGTGCTAGGGACGAAATACTCTGCATCGATCAAACTGGTGGTGCGGATGATGCAGGGAAAGATTCCCCGTCTCCCACGAGTCGGGTTAAGCATAGTCGATGTTCGCGATCTCGCAGACTTACACATCAAGGCAATGGAGAAACCTGATGCTGCGGGGCAACGCTTTATCGGCATCAATGATTTTCTCTGGATGTCTGACGTGGCTAGCTTACTGCGAGAACGTTTTGGCACCCACGCTACGAAAGTGCCTATTCAAATGCTGCCAGACTTTGTAGTCCGAATCGGTGCTTTCATCAATTCAGAACTTCATTTTATTGCTCCAAATCTTGGTAAGCAAAAAATATTCAGTTTCGCAAAGGCTGAAAAAATGCTGAACTGGCACCCACGTCCTGCGACTGAGTCGATCGTTGATTGTGCAGAGAGCTTGATTCGCGGCGGGCTTATCTAATTTCGATAGCGATCGCGCTTGATAACCTGAAAGTTTCGGAGCAGTCTATGTTAAACACGATTCAATCATTGATATAGTATATTCATATGAACCAGAAAATCATTATTCGGCGGGCGGGCGGCTTGGATCAGATCGCGTTGGTCGAGGAGTCCGAGTCGGTTCCCACAAGAGGCGAGGCGAAAGTCCGAATCCTCGCTGCTGGTGCTGCTTACGGCGATGTCCTGCTTCGCTGCGGCTTGAATGGCGGTAATTTTCCGGTGACACCGGGCTATGACTTGGTTGGTGTAGTCGAAGCGCTAGGGCCTGGCGCTTCGCGCTTCCAGGTGAACGACAGAGTGGCGGCATTGCCTGGGACGGGCGGCCAACAAAAATTCATCTGTTTAGCAGAGAGCGAGCTGATACCGATATTGCCGAACGTGCCCGCCGACAAGGCAGTCAGCATTGTCCTCAATTACACGACAGCCTACCAGCTGCTGACCCGCGCCACGCACTTGAAGGCAGGCAACTCTGCCTTTATTTACGGCTTAGCGGGCGGCATCGGTACCGCGATGCAGCAGGTCGCCAAGGAGCTTGGCATCTCGCTCTACGGGACGGCAAGCCACGGCAGGCTTGATGCGGCACGGCGTGGCGGAGCGTTCGCGTTCGACCGAGATGACCCCAATCTGATCGCGTCCGTGAAGGCGCAGAGGCCCGACGGCATAGACGCCGTGTTCGATCCCATCGGCGGCGCAAGCCTCGACCGCTCCTACAAGTTGCTTGCCCCCAATGGCACGTTGGTTATGCTGGGCGTCGCCTCTGCCGTCCAGGATGAAGGTAACTCAAAGCTGAAGCTCGTTGGCACGCTCGCACGTTTCCTAAGGCTCAAGTTCCGTCCCGGATCGCGCCGCGTCCGTATATATCTCATCGAACAGGCTAAGAAGAAGAGGCCCGACCAGTTCCGCGACGACTTAGCCATTCTCTTTGAATGGCTGGGGAAGGGCAGGATTGACCCTGTTATCCACAGTATCCTGCCGCTGAACGAGGCACGTCACGCTCAGGAGTTGCTGGAACGGTCGCATGTCTCAGGCAAAATTATTTTGCAACCATAGCGGTCGGCGCAAATCTAAAGATTTCGGCATTTGTTAAGACGGGGTATTTTGCCTTTCTCTTTAGTATAGTAAAAACCTGCAAGATGCCTTCAAAAGCCTTGATTTTTCGTTGTAAATACCAGCTTTTTGGCTTAAATGTAGCAATTTTTTTAAATCCTTACAGGATAAGGTTTTTCCGACCATCTTGCAGGAAAAACAGGTATCTCGGCTCAATGCCCTAGTCACCTTCAAATCGAACACATAATTCCGAAATAATACACCTTTAAATCTGCTTTTTGAGCAATTACAATTAATTTTTCTTATCAACATCCTCTTTGAATCAGATTTTATTAATTATATCCAGAATAGTTTTACTGCTTGATTGTCCAAAATCACTTATCTTGTGTATTTACGTGTATCCTTTTTTGTGTCAGTAAGTAAGTGGGCGGGAAAATTTACAACTATGTAACGAAATGTAAAATCTCTATAATTGGCTCTTAGTTGCGCTTTAGCGCTCTTAATAGCAACAAACCATTTTGGGTTTATTTCCGCCCACCTACTTACATCTTCACTTTATTTTAATGCGTTTGCCCTGTGCATGAGGATTATCAGAATGGGCATTTTGCTGTGTCTAGGTTAGATCGCTTCAGCGATAACTTCAAGCTTGTTGATGCTAAAAGTCGCGGTTCAACACCACAGTGGCAAAGTCTCCAGGTAGCACACCAACTTCTGGAAGCAGGCTGGGGGCTGTATTTGGGTGAACTAGAAGACCAACAGCGAGAACGACAGGGACAGTTAAGTTTCATTAACGTGACTGTGCGTTTTTTCCCAGAAGTGATGGCATTCATTCAAGAAGCAGAAAAACGTCATCCCAGCCAGAAAATTTCTCATGGACCAAAAACTCAGGACGGCAAACAGACCTACTTGGACTATAATATTAAACTCCCAGCACGCTCAATCAATGAATTCAGCCGTTGGGTACATCGCTTTATGGGTAGTGCTCAATTCCTTACACCTGTAGATCTGGCAGAAAAACATAAACAAGGTGCGCGGGAATTGCTAGCTCGTTATTTGTGAAAGAACTGCTCTCATGAGTTCCAACAAACGTGACTTAACATACAGCATGATGGCTATGATAACATGAGAGACTGCTGCCTAAATTAGAAGAAATTAATTGGATCATGGCTCTCACGCAACTGCGCAAACAAGAGATAATTACAAACTACCAAGTTCACGAAACCGATACCGGTTCCGCTGATGTCCAAATTGCTATGCTGACTGAGCGCATTAACCGCCTCAGCCTACACCTCCAAGCCAATAAGAAAGACCATTCTTCCCGACGAGGATTGTTGAAGCTGATCGGTCAGCGCAAGCGTCTTCTCTCCTATGTTCAAGAGGAAAGCCGAGAACATTATCAAGCTTTGATTGGTCGTCTTGGTATTCGTGGATAGGGACTACCGCTTATGTCTGCTGAATCTGAACGGGAACGCTTGCCTTTTGAACCAAACAAAAAGCGCCAAAAACCAGCAAAAGCAAAGAGTCAAACACCAGTAGCCAAGCCCGACTCAAAGGAAAAGGATAAAAAAAAGCCGCCTTTTACCAAAGAAGAAATAGCTATCCCCCAAGTAGTCAGTCAGCGGATGATTCGACGAGTAGCTGGCTTTTCTGGTATACCAACAGCTTTGGGCATTAGCACCCTGATTGTCAGTTATCTGCTGTTAATCTACGCCAAAATCAACCTGCCTCACTTTGCTGTGTTACTGGTGAACATGGGATTGTTTGGTTTGGGGGTCGTGGGGATAACTTATGGTGTTCTCTCCGCCTCTTGGGATGAACAGAGAGTCGGGAGTCTGCTGGGCTGGAGTGAGTTCACCACCAATTTGGGAAGGATGGTGGCAGTTTGGCGCGAAACTCAGCAAAAAAACGTATAATCATCAGACTAGTTAGT
>CAZZYE010000939.1:0-3548 GCA_964658145.1 uncultured Stigonema sp. | reverse complement strand
AAGGTCGATCAGATAGAATGACTGCCACAGATGATTCAGAACAAAGCCGCTATGGCACTATCTCTGTACTTCCATCTCAGATTTCGGAGCCAAATAACACAACTGCACTAATCGGCGTGGGTGTGATTGGGGTTGGTTTCCTGCTGCGCCGACGCAACCTTAAAGCAGCTGACTGCTGAAATGAACAAAGGAAATATTTGGGTACAATCCGGAACGCTGCCCTCGGCTGTTGTATAAGTATATAACTAATTAAACTGAAACCTCTATACAGAAACACAACCACACTGTTTTTCAGCAGTGTGGTTTTATATTTAGGAATCAGCCAGTCAGAATTTATTGGGTTTACCGTACTAGGATATTACAGTTATCCACACCTTTAAAAACACCTATTTTATTGGTCGGCAATCATCATTTATTAAGTGATCAAAACCGAATTTACGTTGTAATTACTTATTAATAAGATGAGATTAAAGCAATATTGAAATTCTCAATTTTCCATCTTACAATACGAGGGATACCAAGATGTTAGTTCGTTACACCTCCAGGCAAGAAATGAACGCTATCCAACGTCAACTTAACCGTTTGTTTGATGAAACCATAGTACCAGCAACATCTGATTCAAGAGCTTTTACACGAGTTCGGTGCTGCTGAGATACATGAAACAGCAGATGCTATTCACTTGAAGCTGGAAGTTCCAGGTATTGAAGGCAAAGATTTGGATGTGCAAGTAACAGAGAATGCTGTTGCTATCAGTGGCGATCGCAAGTCTGAAACTAAGACTGAAGACAAAGGTGTAACCCGCAGTGAATTCCACTATGGTAAATTCCAGCGCGTAATTCCTCTGAATGCAAGGGTTCAAAATACCAACGTTACAGCAGAATACAAAGATGGCATCCTCAATCTGACACTGCCCAAAACTACTGAAGAGAAGAACAAAGTAGTCAAAGTTAATTTAGACTCTGCTGCTGCCTAATAGGTTGTCAGAGCGTAATTAGTTTTTCTTTACTTGGAGTCAGGTTAACTTAAATCAAAGCCTGGTTGCTTTCATGCAACTGGGCTTTTTTATTAGAGGCTGGTATTATTATCAAAAACATGTGTGCCACATTGTTTTAACATATGTATAGGTTGACCACAGTACAAAAAGGAGGCATCAATGACTGAATTAGATCATGCTAGTGGCAATGGCATCGAAGTTTGGCCTTCTTTGCCCCTTAACGAGTGGAAGGATACTTGTGCAACACTTCATATGTGGACCCAAATTGTTGGAAAAATTCGACTCGTGCAAAGTCCAATGGTAAACCACTGGTGGCAGGTACCTTTGTACGTGACGGCTCGTGGGTTAACCACATCGGTAATTCCGTATGGATATAAAACCTTTGAAATTAACTTCGACTTCATTGACCACAAACTTATTATCAACACGAGCGATGGCACTACTCGGACACTTACGCTCAAGTCACGCCCCGTAGCTGACTTCTACCAAGAGACGATGGCAGCCCTGCGATCGCTTGGCATGGAAATTACCATCTGGACTACACCAGTTGAAGTAGCAGATCCAATACCCTTTGAGGAGGATGACAAACATGCAGCCTACGATCCGGAATATGCACAGCGGTTTTGGCGCATTTTAGTGCAGGCAAGCCGCGTACTTACAGAGTTTCGCTCCCGATTCATTGGTAAGGTTAGCCCGGTCCATTTCTTTTGGGGTAGCTTTGACCTAGCCGTCACCCGCTTTTCTGGTCGTCCAGCACCAGAACACCCAGGTGG
Organism: uncultured Stigonema sp.; assembly: GCA_964658145.1. Taxonomy (GTDB): domain Bacteria; phylum Cyanobacteriota; class Cyanobacteriia; order Cyanobacteriales; family Nostocaceae; genus Stigonema. Next base: position 1,781 of record CAZZYE010000939.1, on the reverse strand, counting down.
AATTCCCAATATGGCAGATTGGGTAACAAGAGAAGCATACTCTTATGAGGTAAGCAGCTGCGGTTTCTGGTCAGGTGATGGTAGTGTGGACAAACCTCCTGTTTTCTATGCCTATGCCTATCCAGTGCCAGAGGGCTTCAATTCGTATTCTATTGAACCAGATTCAGCTTTTTACACTCAGGATATGGGCGAGTTTATACTGCCTTACGATGTAGTGCGAACTGCTCAGTCACCGGACGAGGTACTGCTCACTTTTGCGCAAAGCACCTATGAGGCAGCAGCAAACAAAGGCAATTGGGACCGGGTTACTCTGGAGCGCGTACCAGTAGAGCAGCTTTAAGGCAAGAGACTGCAAGTAAGGATACGAAGATATGTCAGGGAAATATTACACTTAAAGCGAATGCGTCTACCAACTATCCTGACATTTGTAGGCGATTGCGTTCCCTCATCCCTAAAACTCATTCCTAGGCATCCCAAAATTAGGTCTATATCCGCAAGCATCCGACCACGATTAGCGTTATGAAGACGAATCGGAGTCAGACTCCAAGCAAACATCATCCCATGCTGCCATTACCTCATGCCATTCCCCATCTGTTTCGGGCGACTTACCTTTAATCAGTCCAACAAACCGTGTTAACTTCCTCGCTTTTTGGGCATCTTCCCCCAGCACCTCTGTCAAATCGCGCTCAAAGTTAGGATCGTAGCCTTTAGCGACCAGGGCTGCATACTCGGTATCGGTCATGTTGAGGTCGTGGATGTTTGGTTCGGTCATGATTGGGGGTGCGACTACGCTCTTTACTTCAACTGTAACGCAGCTGTAGTTACCTCTGACATTACCCACCAAGTGTGATTACTACCTGTGCGATCGCGCTATATTGAAGGTGCCGCATTGCTCATATGGCTCTACGTAACAATGATTGAAATTTGATAAGTGAGCGTGGTATATTCAGATGCGCGTTTGCTGGTAGTTACCAAATCTTTCCCAAAAATGCCTATACTCATATCTTGCACCTACCGAATAAACCCGGAAAAAGCAAATAAAGAGTGCAAAAGCGTGACATTAGAAGCATAGTCATGCTTGCGTAACAAGTGGCAACTTAAATAACTAGTAAAATAGTGAGACTACGTAATTTTTCGAAAAAGTAGATAATAACTAGAATCCAAAGTTTGCTCAATATTCCTTCATGACCCATCAAGTGTCGTTGGACCTGTGCCACGGCCTTTTGTGTAGCTCGTAAGCACCATCCAGATGGACGCTGTCTGCAAATAGCTACACTAACTACCTACCACAGGCGATCGCCTTTGTCGTGGGGTGGGATCGCATAGTGCCTGACAGTTAACTCAATGTCGGCTTTTAGCCTTGTGTACCAGTTGGTCAACAGCAAATCAATCTGATTCTATCATAGAAACCTGTAACGCGAGGGTACGATCGCTATCGAATCAATACGGTTCAGGCTGACATCGATCGCGCTTGGTGGACTGAACAATAAGGTATTCAATCCACCATTGTTTCCCCCTCGTTACTAATGAGAGCCGACGCAGTTAAACCTTGACTCGTCGTCGTAGTCAGCTTTACTCCTCATCAATTTTTTCGATATCATCAGGTGTACCAGTGGCAGAAATTTTTGATGCGCCAGATTTACCTGCACCCGAGTTGCCTCCAGAAGCGCCAGCACCGCCTGAGTGTTTAGAATCCGTATTGCCTTGTTCTTCTTGAAGCTGTTCTAGGCGGTTTTTTTCTTGAGCTTTATCTTTTTGGTCAGCCATATCTTATTTACATT
>CAZZYE010000938.1:0-3549 GCA_964658145.1 uncultured Stigonema sp. | reverse complement strand
ATAATTCATCATTCATAATTCATAATTTCTAGCGCATTGTCACGAATTCTTCTGCTGCTGAGGGATGAACACCGACAGTGGCGTCAAAGTCTTTTTTGGTTGCGCCCATCTTCACAGCGATCGCCACGCCTTGAATGATCTCACCTGCGCTTTCTCCCACCATATGGGCACCTAGCACTTTGTCGGTGTTGCCATCTACCACCAATTTCATCATTGTTCTTTCTTGAGCACCGGTCAAACTATGGAACAAAGGGCGGAAGCGCGTGCGATAGATTTTCACCCCGTCGTCTCCCAGTTGAATTCTTGCTTGGGCTTCGGTCAAACCCACCGTAGCGGCTTCGGGTGTGGAAAATACGGCTGTGGGGATAGTTTCGTGATTGAATACACGGCGGGTGTCGCCGAATTCACTATCTGCAAAAGCACGACCTTCACCTATTGCTACAGGAGTTAAATTCATGCGATCCGTGACATCACCTACGGCAAAGATATTATCCTGAGAAGTTTGACTGTATTCGTTAACGGCGATCGCATTCATGGTGCTGTATCCTGGTCCTTCGATGGAACTAGGGACTACATTCACTCCGGCATTTTCCAAACCCAGTCCTTGTACATTGGGAACGCGACCTGTCGCCACCAAAAACACATCGGCAATTACTGGTTCTTCATGTTCCCCAGATAACATCAGCTTCAAACCTTCAGGTCCGCGCTCAACTGCTTTCACAACTGTATTCTGGATGAAACGAATACCGTGATTTACCATGCCCTCTTGAATCCCGGTGCGGACATCTTCATCAAACCCCTTCAAAATGAGGTCTTTGCGGATAATTTGTGTCACTTCACAACCTAAACCGCGCATAATACAGGCAAACTCCGTGCCGATATAACCAGAACCAATAATGGCGATATGCTTCGGTTGTGCTTTCAAGTGAAACATTTCGTTGGAGGTAATGGCATGTTCTATCCCTGGGATATCTGGGTTGATGGGACGCCCCCCGACAGCAATCAAAATTTTGTCAGTTGTCACTTTGCGTCCGTCAACTTCTACAGTGTGTGGATCTAACAATGTGGCACGACCTTTAACGAGTTCCACCCCAGCTTTTTCTAGGAAGTTAATATGCATTTGCGACAGTCGCCGGACTTCGTGATCTATAGATGTAATCAAATGTTCCCAGTCCAACTCAGCTTCACCCACCTTCCAACCATAGCCAGCCGCATCGTGAAACAATGCGGGAAAGTGAGATCCGTAGACCAGGAGTTTTTTGGGAACGCAGCCCCGAATCACACAAGTACCACCGACTAAGTCGTCTTCGGCGATCGCTACTTTTGCCCCGTAGCTAGCGGCGCGTTTGGAAGCTGCCAAACCTCCAGAACCAGCACCAATGACAAACAGGTCGTAATCATAGGTCATAAACTGAGGTATCCCTTTCAAAATAAAAAGAATTCAAGAACGAAGGAGTCAGGCTGTCTTCTGGCTCCTAGCTCTCATCACTACGAAAGCATGCAAGCGAACTTGCATATCAGCCTAAGTTGGTATCATTCAAAAAGGATATTCCAGCAAGACTAATTCATCCCTTACTGAGATTCAAACAGATAGAACTCCTCTGCTGTTGTCGGATGAATACCAATTGTCTCATCCAGGTCTTGCTTAGTAATACCCTTACCAATGGCAACGGTGAGAATTTGAATGATATCCGCTGCGTGTTCACCCACCATGTGAGCGCCCAAAATGCGTTCGGACTCACCCTCAACCACTAACTTGATCGTAGCTTGCTCACCATCTTCCGTCAGTTGCGACAAAAGTGGTTGGAACTGCTGACGATAACATTTTACCGACTCACCAAATTTTTCCCGCGCTTTTGCCTCAGTCATGCCTACACTTGCTGCTTCTGGACGAGAAAAAACTGCAGACGGCACATAATCATAATTCAGTTTTTGCGGCTTTTTGCCAAAAACTGTATTGGCAAAGACAGTACCTTCCGATCTGGCAACTGGGGTTAATTGCAAGCGATTTGTGCAATCACCCACGGCAAAAATATTTGACTGGGTGGTACGGCTGTATTCATCTACTTTGATGGCGTCTTTTTCGCCTAGTTCAACTCCAGCCTTTTCCAAACCGAGATTTTTGGTATTTGGGGCGCGACCAGTAGCAATGAGGATGGTGTCTGTTGTAATTATATTTTGGGAATTGCCGGTAATGGTCAACAGCAAAGTTTCTTCTGAGTATTTGATTTCTTCAGGGGTACTGTTATTGATAAAGCGAATTCCCCTTTTGCTCAAACCTTCTTGAACGCCAGAGCGGATTTCATCATCAAACCCTGATAAAATCATCTCATCGCGATCGATAACGGTGACCTCACAACCGAAAGCCTTCATCATGCTGGAAAATTCTACGCCAATGTAACCGCCGCCAAGAATTGCCAACCGTTTAGGCAGGTAAGGTAGGTGAAACATCTCGCGGGAGGTGATGGAGAATTCTATACCAGGTATTTTTGGCTGGATGGGTTGTGCGCCCACAGCAATTAAAATCTTGTCAGCTGTTACTTTGCGTCCATTAATCTCGATAGTATGGGGATCGCTGAAAGTAGCGTGACTCCGAATGAGTTCAATTCCAGCGCGTTGCAACTGTTCACTAGCTGAGTGGTGAATGCTTTCAATATGATGGTGTACTGACTTGATGAATTTCGTCCAGTCAAAGGCAGTTTGACAATCACTCCACCCGTAGCTATACGCCATTTGATTTTGTAGGGCGACGTCAGCCGCGTTGACAATAAGTTTTTTAGGAACGCAACCGCGATTAACACAGGTACCGCCGAGGTCTTCTTGTTCGGCAACAGCGACACGAACACCGTAACTAGCTGCTTTTTTGGCTGCTGCTAGCCCTCCAGGACCAGCACCTATGACAAACAGGTCATAATCAAATGTCATGGCTTTTGGGAAGAATGAAGAGCAAAGAATGAATGAATCTCTTTCTATATTTACTGTTCCCATTTACACCAACATCTATCTTGACTTTGATTTTTCATGTTGGCAACAGCAATTCATCCGAAAGGGGTAGTCCCTCAGAATAGAATTCTGGGGCTACACAAACAAAGCCCGCCTTCGCGGGCTATAGAAAAAGGGTTTTACAAACAGGATTTGATATTAGTAGGGTGGGCACTGCCCACCATAATAGGCAATTATGCCGCATAGCCCTACCTACAGTTAAGCTTTTTCAGTAATTCGCCAACAATATCCTTTAATCTTCGCGTACTTTTGCAAGAAATCTAATCTACGCAGCAACCGCACTGTAGAAAAATTTGAGCCGAGAAAGCCATTGGTTCCAGTAATGAATTAGCCTCACGCGGTCAAATTCAAAAATCTCTGCTTCTTCACCTGGCAAACGGAAATCAAAGTTATTAAAGAGTACGCAAAACTACCTTTAGTCGAGTGCTCCCCTGGTCAACTCAACTAGGTATTTATGAATATTATTGCTAATGCGATCGATGCCTTGTCAGAGGGAGTGGGGAGTAGGGGGAGTAGGGGGAGAAATTACTCCCTCATCTTCCTCAT